>CALKDV010000302.1 GCA_938084085.1 uncultured Nannocystaceae bacterium | reverse complement strand
ATGTCCGTCGAGTCGCACCACGGTGCATAGCGCACCCACCGCCGCTCCCCCACATCAGCCCCCAAACACGCGCTTCGCACCGACAATTCGCACCTCTCCCCACGTCTCGGAGTTGGCGCTACTCTCCCGTTCTCATGTTTGAGTGCATCACGTCTCGCGCCTCGTTGTTGATCCCCTGCCTCAGCCTGGTCGCTGCCACCACCGCCTGCGCCAGCCCAGGTCAATACCTCGGCGAACCCATGTCGCCTCCTCTCGCGATGCAGACGGCGCTGCTGCCCGTTGCCGCTGCGCCCATGAAGTCTGACGCAGACGGGGAGGAAGAATCCGCCGCGTGGGACGTCACCGATCCCGACTTGCCGCTTGAAAACTTTGACCTCGACGTCAAGGAGGGCACGTGGATCAGCGTCGATGTTCATCCAAACGGCGAAGAGCTCGTCTTCGATCTCTTGGGCGATATTTTCGTGATGCCCATGCAAGGCGGAGAGGCGAGGCCCATCTCGGAGGGCCTCGCCTGGGACATGCAACCGCGCTACAGCCCCGACGGGCGCAGCATCGTCTTCACCAGCGACCGCGGCGGCGGTGACAATATCTGGGTCATGAACCGCGACGGCAGCGAGCCACGGCCGGTAACAGAAGAGAAGTTTCGCCTGTTAAACTCCCCGGCCTGGTCCCCCGACGGTCAGTACATCGTCGCGAGGAAGCACTACACGAAGTCTCGGAGCCTGGGCGCTGGCGAGCTGTGGCTGTACCATCACTCGGGTGGCGCGGGTGTGCAGCTCACCAAGCGGCCGAACCAACAAAAAGACCTTGGAGAGCCGGTGTTCTCCCCGGACGGCCGGTACCTGTATTACTCGCAAGACACCACGGACGGTGACTACTTCGAATACAACAAGGATCCGCACAGCCAGATCTACGTGATCAAGCGGATCGATCTTCACACCCAACGTACCAAGGTGCTCATCCGAGGTTCCGGCGGCGCGATCCGACCCACGCCCTCACCCGACGGAACCACCCTCGCGTATATCCGACGCGTAGGCCTCAAGTCCGTGCTGATGCTAATGGATCTTGAGTCCGGTAAACAGCGCGCGCTCTACGACGGTCTCGACCGTGACATGCAAGAGACGTGGGCGATTCACGGGGTCTACCCCACCATCGACTGGACCCCAGACGGCGCCTCTCTCGTGGTGTGGGCCAAGGGCGGCCTGCACACGATCTCGGTGGCGGATGGCGCCTCAAGTCCGATCCCTTTCCACGTCAAGCAGCGTCGACAGGTCGCCACGGCGGTTCGCTTCCCGGTCGACGTTCACCCCGAATCCTTCGACGTCAAGATGCTGCGGCAACTGGCGATCTCCACAGATCGAAGCACCGCCGCCTACCAGGCCCTCGGCAAAGTCTACCTGCGACTGATCCCCGAGGGTCAAGCACAGCGCCTCTCAGACGCCAACGATCGCAACGAACACGATCCATCTTTCAGCCCCGACGGCGGCGAGGTCGTGTTTGGCACCTGGGATGACGAACAACTCGGTGAGATTCGTGTCCGCACCCTCAAGCGCGGCACCGAGCGCGTGCTTACCTCCACGCCCGGCCACTACGTGGATCCAGTGTTCAGCCCGAACGGTGACGCCGTGGTGTATCGGAGAGTCTCCGGCGGAGGCACGCGCTCTCGACTGTGGTCCGATGAGCTCGGCATCTATGTCGTCAGTTCAGACGGCGAAGACCGACGCCGGCTCACACGTGGCGGCGCTCAGCCGCACTTTGGGGCGGACCCAGAGCGCCTGTTCTTTGTGACGCAGAGCTATAAAAACGGAGAGCCCTCCACGACGCTCAAGAGCATTGACCTCGACGGCACCCATGAGCGGGCGCACCTCTCGAGCACGTGGGCCTCCGACTTCCGTGTGAGCCCCGACGGCCGCTGGGTCGCGTTCCGCGAGCGTTTTCACGTCTACATCATGCCCATGCCCGCCACCGGTCGTGTCACCAAGATCTCCGCGGACACCAAGGCCATGCCCGTCGCGCGGGTCACGGCCAACGCGGGGCGCGATCTCACCTGGAGCGCAGACTCGACCGCGCTCCAGTGGATGCTAGGACCCGAGCTGTACACCCGCACGTTGACCGACAGCTTCGCCTTCCTCGCAGACGCGAAGCCGGGTGAAACCCGTGAACTTCCGGCGCCACAAGAGCGCGGGCTCAACATCGGATTTTCGGTGGACGCAGACATGCCGCAGGGGGTGGTGGCGATCGTCGGGGGCAAGGTGATCAGCATGAAGGGAGACGAGATCATCGAGGACGGTGTCGTCCTCATCGAGGGCAACCGAATCGTGAATGTCGGCCCGCGCGCGGAGATAAAAATCCCCGCGGAGGCGGAGATCATCGACGCCGCGGGGCACAGCGTGATCCCGGGGCTCGTCGATGTCCACGCGCATGGCTCCCAAGGCGGCGACGGCATCATGCCTCAGCAAAATTGGCTGCACCCGGCGACCTTGGCCTACGGCGTGACCACGATCCACGACCCATCCAACGACACTGAGACGATCTTCGCCGCCGCGGAGCTCGCCCGTACAGGCGAGATCGTTGCGCCGAGGATCTTCTCCACGGGGACCATCCTCTACGGCGCAAAGACAGCCTTCACCGCGGTGGTGAACTCCCTCGACGACGCGCGGACACATATCAAGAGGATGAAGGCGGAGGGCGCCATCAGCGTGAAGAGCTACAACCAGCCACGACGGGATCAACGCCAGCAGGTCCTGGTCGCCGCGCGTGAAGAGGGCATCATGGTAGTCCCCGAAGGAGGCTCACTGTTCATGCACAACATGACGCAGGTGGTCGATGGACACACGGGCGTCGAGCATGCGCTCCCCGTCGCAAATATCTATGACGACGTGGTGCAGCTGTGGTCCTCGACGAAGGTCGGCTACACCCCCACCCTCGTAGTGGGGTACGGCGGGCTCTCCGGCGAAATCTACTGGTATCAAGAAGACGACGTCTTCAACGACACCAAGCTCAACACCTTCGTTCCGCGAGGTCGCTACGAGCCTCGCGCGCGCCGGCGGGTCAAGGCGAGCGACGGTGACTGGAACCACATCTCCATCGCCGAGGGCTGCAAGCAGCTCTTTGATGCGGGCGTGGGAATCAACCTCGGCGCCCACGGTCAACGCGAGGGCCTCGCCGCACACTGGGAGCTCTGGAT
>CALKDV010000301.1 GCA_938084085.1 uncultured Nannocystaceae bacterium | reverse complement strand
CTCGCCCAGGTCATCGCGGCGACCCTCCCGGTGACAGCCCCCGCGGCCCAGGAGCCCGCAGAGTGAGTGGGGTTGTGGAGGCTGAACTCGGCACGCGATTGCACGAGCGGTTTGAGCCCAACCACCTTGAGGTCCTCAACGAGTCCCACCAGCACTCCGTGCCCGCGAACTCGGAGACTCACTTTAAAGTGGTGATCGTGAGCGCGCAGTTCGAGCCCATGTCCCGGGTCGCTCGACACCGCGCCATTCATGAAGCCGTCGGCTCGCTGCTCAGCGAGGGGATCCACGCCCTGTCCATACAAGCCCACACCCCCGCGCAATGGCAGGCCCGGGGCGGCGCAGTTGCACCGTCACCCGCGTGCCGCGGTGGCAGCAAGACCCCCTCGTCTGGCGATCTCCAGAGCGACTAGAACGCGACCGCGCCGCCGCCGTCGCGGCTCGTGTCTGCGACCGCCCGAAATCCACCGGTCTCTGGATCAACCTCGATGCAGTTGGCGTGGCCGATATTCCCAGCGCCCCACCGCACCTCTTCCACCGTGTGCCCGCGTGACTCCAACGAGGCCCGCAAGGACGCCGGTGTCCGCCGCTCCACCCGAATCTTGTCAGGAAGCCATTGGTGATGAATTCGGGGCGACGCCACCGCCTCCGGGAGCGTCCTGCCGTAGTCGATGAGCTGCAAGACGATCTGCGCGACGGTCGTCGTGATGGTGGGTCCGCCCGGTGAACCGACGATGGCCCGGAGTTGTCCATCCTTTTCCAGAATGGTCGGCGTCATGCTGCTGAGCATGCGCTTGCCCGGCTCGATCGCATTTTGTGGCCCTTGCACGAGCCCAAACATGTTGGGCGTCCCGGGCTTCGACGTAAAATCGTCCATCTCGTTGTTGAGGATGACCCCCGTGCCGGGCACGACGAGCTTTGCGCCGAAGCCACCGTTGAGCGTATAGGTGTTCGAGACGGCATTCCCCGCACCGTCCACCACACTAAAGTGCGTGGTCTGAGGGCTCTCCGCGGGCAGCGGAAGCCCCGCCCCCACCTCCGACGAGGGCGTCGCCTTCGCGGGGTCCACCGACTCAAGCCGTTTGGCGACGTAGGCAGTGCTCAAGAGTTCCTCCATGGGGACGTCTACAAAGGCGGGATCCCCGATGAGTTCGTTGCGATCCGCGTAGGTCCTTCGCAACGTCTCCACGTACAGATGAACCATCTCGGCGGACTGCCACCCGTAACTCGCCATGTCCAGGTGATCGCTCCCGGCCAAGATCTGTCGCAACACCACGCCCCCGGCCGATGGAGGAGGCATCGTGATGACGCGGTGACCGTGGTACTCGAACTCCACCGGATCCCGCTCCACCGCCGCGTACGCGGCCAGGTCAGCCTCCGTCCAGATGCCCCCTAGACCTCGGACACCGGTCACAAGCGCCTTCGCGAGCGGTCCTTCATAAAATGCGCGGGCGCCACCTTCCGCGATGCGTTCGAGGGTGTTGGCGAGATGTGGCTGGCGCCACACATCTCCAACCTCATACGCCGTGCCGTCGGCCCGTTCAAAGACCTTCGCAGAATCGTGAAAGCCGAGCTTGTGCATTCGGCTCGCCGCCCGTGACAGATCACTCGCGTGAAACTCGTCGAGGGCCCATCCCTCGCGGGCCAGCCGCACCGACGGGGCTACCAAGTCACGCCACGGCACGGTGCCATACTTCTTGTGAGCCATCGCGAATCCGGCGACATCGCCCGGGATACCCGCGGCGCGGGCACCCACGCGGCTGTCTTGGGTGGGCGTTCCTTCGTCGTCGAGATACATGTCGCGTGACGCTCCCGAGGGCGCGACCTCGCGGTAATCGATGGCGCGCGCGCGTCCACTCGCCTCGCGTACGATCATAAAGCCCCCGCCGCCAATATTTCCTGCGGAGGGGTGGGTCACGCTCAACGCAAATCCAACCGCGACCGCGGCGTCCACGGCGTTGCCGCCGCGTTCGAGCACCGCGAGTCCCACCCGACTCGCGTTGAGCTCTGCGCTCGACACCGCGCCATGAATCCCCACAGCGACCGAGTCAGGATCCCCCGCGAGCGCGGGGAGCCTTCGCGTCGGCGCCTCGCTGCGCTCCGCCTCCACGGGGGCCGGAGCGTCCGCCGTGGGAGAGCCGCCCTTGCATCCTACGCCGAGGCCGAGCCCTGCGACGACACATCCAGCCACACACCGCCGAACCCGGCCGCGACGGCGCGGCGCGCTGCGAGGGTGCTTGGTCGTGACCGCGCGTGGGTCGGAGGCCGTCAAACGCCACGAGTGGACGGTGGTTTTGCGTTGCACGACGCGAGTGTACACGTGACCGCTACAATCCAAACCGCCGTCCGAGGCGGCGGCGCCGCCGTCCACGCCAATTGCACAGACACCCTTGACCTACGAACTCGTCTAGGGCATGTTCCTCGACCACTGACGGCCCCATGGTCTAGCGGTCAGGACGGCGGCCTCTCACGCCGCAAGCTCGGGTTCGATTCCCGGTGGGGTCACGAAGCGCCAATCGCGTTGCGAGCGGCGCTTTTTTTGTGCCCAGGATTTGGGGGATTGAGGTGACCTGCTAGGGTGAGTTCTTGGCGCACCGCGAACCCATGCCCGTCGATTCCACCCCTCCCGAAGGCGCCGGCATCGCCTTTGACTTTGATCCTGAAGTTCGCGCGTCGCCATTGATCTGCTCGTTCCCCCACGTGGGACTCGAATGGCCCGAGCAGCTCGGCCGAGCCCCGCAGGTCAACCTCAAAAAGAACGCCGACCTCGCCGTGGACGCGCTGGCCGCTGGGGTCTCCACCGCTCGCGTGCGAGCGCGGTTCAGCCGGCTGGTGGTCGATCTCAACCGTCACGAGCGGGACATCAGTCGGCGCGTGTGCCCCGGCCATCCGGATCCCCGCCCGCGGGCCGATCCCGGGGATCCGGACTCCTTTCGCGCGGTGATAGGGCCTCATCATCGCGGGGTTGTCTGGCACGCCGCCATTGGGGGCGTCGCGACCTTGGCGCTTCCCCTCGCCTACCCGGCCATGGAAGACCGGCTCACGCGCTATCACCGGCCATACCTCGCCGCTCTTGAGGCCCTCCTCGATCGCCGCGTCCAGCGATTCGGGGTCGCCATGTTGCTCGACATCCACAGCATGCCGTCGTCGGTGCGCCCGGATATCGTGCTCAGCACGTGTCGAGGGCGAAGTATTCGGTCGGAGACGTTAGAAATTGCGCGTGGCGCGCTCGGCGCATTGTCTCAACTCGATGTACGCGTCGACGACCCCTACGCAGGCGGAGCGATCACCAACCGTTTTGGCAGACCGGAACAGGGTGTTGAGGCGTTGCAGGTTGAGTTCAACCGCCGCCTGTATCTCGATGAGAGCCGCCTACAACTCCTTGATGACCGATCCCGCTCCCTCAACACCCGCCGGCGCCCCACGGGCCCCAGGCCCGCGGACCTTCGACGATGTGTCCTGGCCATGGTGTCGTCTCTCGAACGTCATCTATTGAACCAATGAACACCCTGTCTCGTTTCCGTGACCCCCGGATCAGCAATTTTTGACCAATGACTTCCAAAACGGGCCCTATCCTTGTATCAACAGTGGCGCAGCGACGAGCCTTCGAGCCCGAAGGTTCTGTATCGCCCCCCCTTTTCCGAAAGCAGCAGTGACTTGAGTCCCCAAGGCAACGACGCAGAACAGTTTGACGACCTCCTCGGCGAACTCGTAGATGAACTCGCCCAGGCGCCGATGATGGAGCCCGAGCCCGAGCCCGAGCCCGAGCCCGAACCTGAACCGGCACCGGCACCTCCCCCCGTGGGGGACGTGGGCGCCATGCCGCCCGCGCTCGACATGCAAGGGGTGCCTGCCGCTCCGCCTGCGAGCAACACCAAGTGGTACGTCCTCGGAGCTGTCGTGGTCGCGTTTGGAGCAATGTACATGTTCCGTCCCCAGCCCGCGCCAGCCCCCGCCGCCGTCACGCCGGCTCCGGCACCCGCCGCCACCGCGCCGGCAGCAGCGCCCGCGCCCGCGCCCGCGCCTGCGCCTGCACCCGTCGCG
>CALKDV010000300.1 GCA_938084085.1 uncultured Nannocystaceae bacterium | reverse complement strand
CGTGAGGCCGCCGCGCTGCTCCGGAGCGGCGGGCAGTTTTTCTCCTCCAAGGGTGGCGAGTCCCGTCCGCTGCGCGCGCGGGACATCGCGGTCTTGGTGTCGAGCCACAAGGAGGGCAGCCTCGTGCAACAGGGCTTGGCGGCGCGTGGAATCGCGAGTGTTCGCGGAGGGCAAGCCAATGTGTTCCTAAGCGAGGTGACGGCGTGGCTCAAATCGTGGCTGCTGGCGGTGGCCGCGGCGGGGCGTTCGGCGGAGGCGCGGTTTGTGTACACTTGTCCGTTGTTTGGGCACACCGCGGGCGAACTCGACGCGGCGATGAACGAGGAGGGCGCGGAGGCATGGACGGAGTGGGTGGCCTCGCTGAGCGGGTGGCTCAAGCAATGGTCGACGCAGGGATTTGTGCGCGTGTTTGAGGCCGCGCTCGACGAATACGATGTGATGGAGCGGATCTTGCGTGGGGACGCAGGTGAGCGTCGTGCGACGGATCTCCGCCACCTCATGGAGTTGTGCCACGCGGAGGAGCGCCGCACGCGGGTGGGGCCCGCAGGGCTCGCCGCGTGGCTCGAGGAACAGCACGAAGCGGAGGGCGCCGCGCCCTCGGATGAGCAGCTGATTCGCCTTGAGCGCGATGACGACGCGATCCAAATCGTCACGATATGGTCGAGCAAGGGCCTCGAGTATCCCGTCGTGCTGCTGCCGTTTTGCTCGCTTCCGTACAACTTCAGCGACAAGGGCCAGCCGCTTCGCTACCACGAGGGGGCGGACCTGTGCCTGGATCTGCACCCGAGCACGGCGTCCCAGCGCGCAGAGGCTGTGGAGGCTTCGCTGCGCGAGCGACGTGAGGAAGAGATGCGGCTCTTGTATGTCGCCATGACCCGCGCAGCACACCACACGGTGGCGTGGCACGTGGCCTACAAGAGGGTGAGCGCGGCGCAGACCTCCTTGGGGCGGCTGCTGTTTCGCGAACGGGCGCAGGACGGTGCGGTCCTCCATCGGGGGGCGGAGTCGCTCGGTGATCTCGTGGCCAAAGAGCTCGTATTCGAGGACGCAGCACCCCGACTCGATCGATTGGCGGCCACATCCAGCGGAAAGCTCGCCTGGACGCGAGCGGCCTACCTCGCGCCCGATGATGATGAGGGGGCGCCGACCGGGGAGCGCCGTGAGGAACTCCCTACGGCGGCATGGACGCGACGGTCGCTGCGAAGCGCGTTCGTACTCACGAGCTACAGCGGGCTCTCTGCAGGGAGCACGGTGGACGTCGATGAGCCTGCGCGGGAAGACCCGGCCGCGGCGATCATGGCGCCCTCGGCGACGGACGAAGCGGCCACGGGGGCCGGCGCGATGTTGGCGGAGCCGCCCGGAGGTCGTTCCATGGAGCCGACGGGCGTGACCACGCCTGAGTCTTCTCCGCTTCCGCTCGAAGGCATGCGTGGCGGCACCGACGTGGGAACATGGGCCCACGCGGTCCTCGAACATCTCGATTTTCAGACCGGGGATGGGCTCGACGGTACGCGTCGGGCCGACCTGGTCGCCTCGCTCGGGGCGCGATACGGAGTGCAACGATCCCAGGACCACGCCCTGTTGGGGGAGGCGCTCCCCGCGATTTTAGCCACGGTCATGGGGCACCCGGAGGGCGACGAGGCGGATCCACTCCGGGGAGTCGCGCTCGCGGACATCCAGCGCGCCCACCGAATTGACGAGCTCCGGTTTGACCTGCGCCTCGGGCAGGGGACCGACTACCTGCACCAGACGCCGGGGAGTGATGGTCGTGTGGACGAGGCGGAAGTGCACCGCGCGCTGCGGGGCGAGCACGCGACCTCCGTGCGGGAGGGGGATGAGCACCAGGCGGCCTACTTGGAAGCAGTGCTCTCCCGGGCGACCGCGTCGGGTCAGGCGCCCATTTTTTGGTCCATGGCCGGGATTATGGGGGGGTATATCGACCTTGTATTTCGCGTCCCGCAGCCCGGGGCAGCGCCTCACGATCCGGCGGCGTATCGCTACTACGTCTGCGACTACAAGACCAACTACATCAAGTCGCGGGCGCCGGGGGCGGTCGCCACCGCGACCCAGTTCACCCGCCCGTGGATGGCGTGGGAGATGGCCCACCACGGTTACTATCTCCAAGCGTTGGTCTATCAGCTCGCGCTTCACCGCTTTTTGGGGGCGAGGCTTGGCGCTCGCTACAACCCGCGCGAGCACCTCGGGGGATACGTCTATCTGTTTCTTAGAGGGATGACAGGCGCGTCTGCGGTGCTCGACGCGCCCGCGGTGCGCGGCGTCTACCGTGGAGCTTGGAGCGCGGAGTTAATGCAGGCGATGGATGTGGCGCTCGATGGTCGATTGGCATCCCGCGCGGAAGGAGGCGCACCATGATCCCACCGGCACAAGACACGAGGACAACCTTCACCGTTGAGATGTCGACGCGCGCCTTGCCGATGCGAACCCCGGGCATGGATTTGCACGCACGCCGATGGATCGACGCACGGCTCGTCTTCGCCGAGGACCTCGCGCTGCTCGATATCCTCGCCGAGCGCGCACGCGAGCACCGACCCCGAGTGTTGTTGGCCTTGTGTTTGGCCATGGGGGCACCTCGGCGCGGGAGCGTCGGCGTGGATCTTGATCGGTGGGTGCGGCGTCGGTTCGGGGCGGACGCCGTGGACATCCACGCAGACGACGACACGGTGGACGCCCGCGCGGCGACGCCCACGGACGCGGAGGCGTGGCTCGCAGAGATTCAGACTTCAACGCTCGTGGGAGGGCCAGAAGACGCGCATCGCCCCTTTTGTGTGCAGCGCACGGGAACGAGGATCCTGGTGATGTCTCGCAGGGAGTGGGCCGCCCAAGAAACCATCGCGCAGGCGCTGCTGGCGTTGGCCTTGGACAGTCCGACGCCGTCGATCCCGTCGGATGTGGTGGAGACCTATATTGATCGTCTTTATAAGATCGCGGGGCCAGTAGATACGTCACGCCAGCAGTTTGGCCAGCGCCAAGATAATCTCGCGATCGCGGCGGCGGCGTCCCACCGCTTGACGGTGATCACCGGTGGTCCAGGCACAGGCAAGACCTACAGCGTGAAGAG
>CALKDV010000299.1 GCA_938084085.1 uncultured Nannocystaceae bacterium | reverse complement strand
GACAATCACATCTGCATCGCCGATGCCCCCGCCGACGGCGCGACCTTCGCCAGTCTGAACATGGAGGCCCTCATCGCCAACGGTGGCGTGCTAGCGGATCTGTTCCGTCCGGCGGAGCCCTACGCTCCCTTTGACTGCGGTGACTTCGTGAGTGGTCCGCTCCAGCCTCCCTCCCTTTGATGTCATGCGAACGTCCAACGCCACCATTTCTCGCCAACTGAGCATCGCGGCCATCGCGGTGGCGCTCTCCTCATGTTCCACAGACGCTCCCGAACCAGTCCGTGGTGTGGATCTCGCGGTGGGAGCGCCGGACAACCTGTCGGAGATGAATCTGATGGAGTGGGACGGCGAGAAGATCAGCTACGCACCCGGGGTCGAGCAGTATGAGCTGAACACGTGGCTGTTCTCCGACTACTCGCTCAAGGACCGCGCGATCTACATGCCCGAGGGCACCGCGGCGACCTACCGTGACGAGGAGGTGTTCGACTTCCCAGTGGGCACGGTGATCTTGAAGTCGTTTATGTTCCCGGCGGATTTCCGGTCGCCAACAGAGGATATTGATCTCATCGAGACTCGAGTGCTGGTGCGTTTTGAGGACGAGTGGAAGGCGTTCCCCTATGTCTGGGACCACGAGCTTGGCGACGCGGTGTTGCGTGTTCAGGGGGACGTGAGAGTCGTGGACTTTATCGACGAGGAGGGGGTCGCGAAAACCTCCAACTATTTGGTGCCCCAAAAGAACCAGTGCTCGGAGTGTCACCTGCTCAAGGACCTGGCCACCGACGAGGACTACATGACCCCCATCGGCCCAAAGGCGCGGTACCTGAACCGCGCGAACACCTCCGCCGGTCAGACAAAAAACCAGCTGGTTCATTTGCAGGCGCACGACCTGTTGGTGGGGATGCCCGACCTCGCAGATGTGGGCGTCGCCTACGATTTTCGCGAACTGCTCGCGGAGGGCGTCACCAGTCTCGACGGTCCCACCGTGGAGACGGCGGCCCGGGACTATCTGGATATCAACTGCGCTCACTGTCACAACCCAGAGGGCGTCAGCGGCATCTCCTCGCAGTTGTTCTTGAACTACGACAACACAGACCTCTTCCACCTCGGGGTGTGCAAAAAGCCTGGCTCTGCGGGCAAGGGCGGCGAGGGGAGGACCTACGACATTGTGCCGGGTGATCCCGACGCGTCGATCCTCGTCTACCGCACCGAAACAGAAGAGCTGGGCGCGATCATGCCGCTCATCGGGCGCAGCCTGCCCCACGGACAGGGCGTCGACGTGCTCCGCGCGTGGATCGCCGCCATGCCGCCCGACGACTGCGAAGTCGCGCCCTGACCTTCGGAACGTGCGCGCTCAGGGGGCGTCGCTGCCCCTGGGTTGGATGTTGCGTGGAGCGCCCGGGCCCTCTAGAGGGCCCGATTAGGGCCCGCTGCTACGCCTGGCGGGTGGAACCTGCGATACTCTGGGGAGTCTATGGAGGCCCGCGCACCCATCGTCGCGTTTCCCTTGCGCGTTCTCGATTCTCTGGAGCCAGAGATCATCGCCACGGTGTGCGCGAGCGAGATGGTGACGATGTTTGGGGCTCGCGCGGCGGAGGTAATCGACAAGGACGGGGAGACGTGGGCGAGCGCGGGGCGGCACGACGCGGACATGACGTGCTGGAGCTTTCCCCTCGATAGGGTCTATGGGCTCGCGCTCAAGGTGTGGGTGGACCCTGGGCCGGATGCGGCCGTATGGCGACAGCAATATATCGATCTCGTCTCCGTGGTGCGACGCGCTCTGAAACACGGCCAGATGGCGACCGCCCATCGCGACGCGGCGGAGCGTGATGAACTCACGGGCGTATTAAATCGACGCGGCATTCACAAGCACGGGTCGCGGATGCTTGAGCAGTGCCTCGCCCGCGACGAGGTTGTGACCGCGATGTTTATCGATCTTGACCATTTCAAGCAGGTCAACGACGAGCACGGACACGACGCAGGAGACGAGGTGCTCCGCACGTCGGCGCAGCTGATCATGGAGGAGGTCCGCCCTACGGACCTTGTGTGCCGGTGGGGGGGCGATGAGTTTTTGGTGGTGCTCCGGTGTGTCGCAGGTCCGTGCGCCGAGATCGTTGCGAAGCGGGTGCGGGCGGCCTTCACTCCGCTGATGGCGGAGTATCAGATCGGCTTGAGCATGGGCATCGTGGACACCAACTACCGCGGGCTCGAAGAGTTGAACCTCGACACGCTCGTGCGAGAGGCGGACGTGTGCTTGTACCGCAGCAAGAAGAGTGGCCGGAACAAAACCGTCGTTGCGGTGTGAGCAGCCGGCCTTGAGGAGCGGTGTTAGCTCGGCGGGCGACGCCCGCTCGCCTCGTCGCAGTCGCGGCACGGTGCCATGCTGGGGACCGCGCGGCGGGCGGGCAGTACGCCGGAGGGGTCCACGGGAGACGGGGCGTGGGCCTCAAGCCAGCGATGGCCGCGGAAGATGACCAGGGTTGGGGCCGCCGACCCATCGAAAAGATCCACCCGCGCGAAGCCGAGGTGTTGGGAGAAAAGTTGGGGCCGGAGGCTCGTGCCGCGCGTCCACGGTGTCCCTCGACGAGCCGGTGAGGGGTGGCGCATTCCATCGATGACCAGCTGCGCCAGCGGCCGCTGGATCCACACCTTGGAGGAGCGGGCGATGGCGTCGGAGATGTCTCCATTCCATTGGGCTCCAGCGTCTCCGGAGGCGAGGACCAGGTCGAAGTAGCCACCTTCGATTTGCGCACGGAGGGGCGCCGGAAGTCGGTGGAAAACTGCGGAGGCGTATCGCCCGCCCTGACCCGTAGGCCCCGCCGACTCGACCGGTTGGGGCAACACGAGCACGTGGAGGATTCCAGCCGTCCGTGGAGGGAGTGACTCCATGAGTCGCTTGAGGGCGGACGCTCGCGCCGCGTCGGTGGGCAGGTGGGGCACCATGGTGAAGCGCGCCACGGGCCGCGAGGCGTCGAGGTTGGGACCGAACAACTCGACGTGGGCGGGGTGCGTCCATCTTCGCGCGACCCCTGGGGCCAGCGCGACCGTCTCGGACAGGTACTCGGAGGGCGTCTCTTCAACGCCGGCGGGGGGCCGCACGCACGGATCTACATCGACGCCTCCACCCGAATCTTCACCATCCGGTCCGCACGAGACGAGCGTCACGGAGCCGTGTTGGAGGTGGAGGCGGAACGCTGGGGAAATTGGGCGCTTCACCTCGCCCGCGAGGGCGTCGAGCAGGACGTCGCTGGCCTCCGTGAGATCTCCGCCCGTGACAAGCGCGCGGAGGGGCCAAGATGATGCTCGGTCCTCGTGGTCCGCTTCATTCGCCAAGCTAGAGGCCATCCACGGGCCGGGTGGATGTGCAGCGAGACAGCCCGACGCGAGGCAGGCGCCGAACGCAGCGATGGATGAGAGCGTACGCATGGGACCGCGGACAACGCTACCAGCCCGCGGGGTTCTCCGCTCGGCATCTCACGAGAGACGGGAGCCGGATGTGGCGCGTCCTCCGCGTTGGAGGAGATCTCACAGCGCCGTGCGCATTGCAGCCTTGCGCCCGCGGTGGAGCCTCCGCGATCCTCTGCCCATGGCTGAACCTCGATTGTTGCAGCTGCGGATAAACGGCGACGCTCACCACGTCGCCGCGCCTCCGCATTGGACGCTGCTCGAAGTGCTTCGCTACGAGCTCGATTTGATCGGCACCAAGCAAGGATGTGACAAGGGAGACTGCGGGGCGTGCACCGTGCAAGTGGACGGAAATCCCGTGCTGTCGTGTCTGACGTTGGCCTGCCAAGCGCAAGGTCGCACCGTCCAGACGGTGGAGGGGCTCGGCTTCTCCTCACCCTCCGGTTGCCATCCTCTGCAAGACGCCTTTGATCGCTACGACGCCGCGCAGTGTGGATTTTGTACGCCGGGGATCTTGATGAGCGCGCACGCGATGTTCGAGCGCCTCGGACGGCCGGTGACACGCGAGGAGGCCAAGGAGGGGATCGCCGGGAACCTTTGCCGCTGCACCGGGTACACCAAGATCATTGACGCCATCGTGGACGCCAGCGAGCGCGTCTTCGACGGGGCGAGCGTGACGTCGACAGACGGGGTGGTGACCCATGGCTGATCGCGACGCGATGGACGAAGGCGTGCCCTCCGAGGAGGCCGCGCGAAATGACGAGGATACGACGCCGCGCGAGACCTGGCAGATAGGCACGAGCCACCGGAAGGTGGACGCCATGGAGCGGATGCGTGGGGTCGCGCGTTACACCGATGACCTCAAGCTCCCCGGCTTGCTGCATTGCAAGATCAAACGTAGCCCTCACGCCCACGCAAACATCGTCTCCATGGACACCTCCAAGGCCATGGCCATGGAGGGCGTGTTCGGCGTTGTCACGGGTAAAGACTTCCCCGAGCCCTACGGAGTCATCCCCTGGACGCCCGATGAGAACGCGCTCTGCGTGGAGAAGGTGTGCCACGTTGGGGACGGCATCGCGGCCGTCGCAGCGGTCGACGAGGACACCGCCAACGCGGCCATCGACGCCATCGAGGTGGAATACGAGGTGCTCCCCGCCTACTACGATCCCCAAGAGGCGCTGGCCGAGGACGCCGTGTCCATCAACCCGTGGTCGCGCAAGGGCAACAACCTCTCGAAGGACGTGGTGCTCGAGTTCGGCGACCCCGACGCCGCCATCGAGGGCGCAGACCTCGTCGTGCAAGGGGACTACCACTTCGAGGGCACCACCCACGCCGCGATCGAACCGCACTGCGCTGTCGCCAGCGTGGAGCCGGGCTCTGGGGTGCTCACCGTGTGGTCGGCCACGCAGGTGTCTCACTATCTCCACCGTGAACTCGCGAAGGTGCTCAAGCTTGAGGCCCATCGAATCCGAGTGATCCAGCCCCCGCTCGGCGGCGCGTTCGGTGGCAAGAGCGAGCCCTTCGATCTTGAGTTTTGTGTGGCCAAGCTCGCGATGATGACGGGGCGGCCGGTGAAGTGCCTCTACACGCGGGAAGAGGTGTTCTACAGCCATCGCGGTCGGCACCCGATGAAGATGAACTACAAGACCGGTTTCACCAAGGACGGCAAGATCACCGGCGTGGCCTCTCGCACCTTCCTCGACGGAGGCGCCTACTCAAGCTTTGGGCTGGTGACCACTTACTACTCGGGGCAGCTGCTGTGCGCGCCCTACGATTTTCCCACCTATCGCTTCCACAGCACCCGGGCCTACACCAACAAGCCCGCGTGCGGTCCGAAGCGCGGGCACGGTTCGGTGCAACCACGCTTCGCCATGGAGATCCAACTCGACAAGGCGGCGGTGGAGCTCGGGCTCGACCCCATCGAGCTTCGAAGGCGCAACGAGATCGGTTCGAACCGCGCCACGGTGAACGGGTTGATGGTGGGCTCCAATGGATTTTTGGACTGCCTCGCATCGGTGGAGCGGCGCTCAGAATGGACGAGCCGTCGCGCCACGCTGGGCTATGGCCGCGGGCTCGGGATCGCGGGGAGCACCTATATTTCAGGTACCAACTACCCGATCTATCCTAACGAGATGCCGCAAGCGGCGGTGCAGATCTGCTTGGACCGCAGCGGTCGAGCGCGGGTTTTCTCGGGCGCAAATGACATCGGACAGGGGAGCAACACCATGCTCGCTGTGATCAC
>CALKDV010000298.1 GCA_938084085.1 uncultured Nannocystaceae bacterium | reverse complement strand
TCCCGGGGCGAAGCTCGATGATGTGGAGCGCTGGGCTATCATCAAAACCTTGAACTTCACCGGTGGAAACACTGCCCGCACCGCGAAGATCCTTGGCGTGTCTCCGCGCAAGGTCCAGTATCGGGTGGCCGAGTATCGCGAAGACGGCTTGCTCGACTAGGGGGGGGGAGCCAGCCGAATCGGGACGACTCTGGTGCTACCACCGGACGTGGTAGAGTCTCGTGTGCTCCTGGAGCGGCTCGAAATATCTGGTGTCGGCGACTTTTGCGACATCGAGGTCTCCTTGGTGGACGAGGTGGGAGAACCTCGCCGCTGGGTTGTCTTTTATGGACAGGGCGGTACGGGGACGTCGACGCTCGCAGCGGTGATGGCGGGGACGCGGCCCGGTCGATGTGTACCGCTGGGCAAGACCACCGAGGACCGGCCGTGCTTCGCAATGGCCCAGTGGCGCCTCGGCGCCGAAGACCCCGTCCGTCCGCACGGATTGCGGGTGATGTCTCCCAACGCGCCGCGGTCCGGAGACGGGGCTGCCCTCTTAAAAAAAGAGCAGGCGCTCTACGAGCGTAAGGCCGTCACCGGTGGAGGCTTCGTCTTCGTTCACCTGCCTGCAGACCGTCTGTACGGGCGCGGTGCCTGGGCGCTCTCCGATCCGCTTCGCACCGTGCTTCGCTACGATGTGCGCGCCGCGATGACCGCGGACGCAAGCCGACTCGACCTCTCGCGTTCTGTGAAGCAAGCCCTCGCGTATGCCTCGATTTCATCCGCGCTCGTGGGGGACAGAAAAGGTGGTGATGAGGGAGACCCGCGGCGCCTCCAGGCTGCGATGGAGCACGTACTAGAGCATGTGCTGGGGCCGACGGAGTATCAATTCTCTGGGCTCAACGCTTTGAGTTTGGAGCCGACATTTATCGCGCCCACGGGGCGACGCGTGGTGTTTGATCGCCTACCTTCGTTCGTCAAAGACCTGCTCGCGATGGTCGTACTCCCCGTGCGCGCGTTGTGGGCGTCACTGCCCAGCGTCGACCCGCGAGAGGCCGAGGGGGTGATCGTCATCGACGATCCGGAGCGTCGACTCCCTCCGCGGGTTTGCGAGCAACTCTCGACGATCCTCCCGCGCGCGCTGCCTGGGGTGCAGTGGGTGTTGCTCACGGCCTCATCATCGATCGCGGCGTCGAGCCCGAGGGGGGCGGTCTTCGCCCTCCGTCGGACGGGCGACTCCGAGGCGGTACAGCTGTTTAGCGACGAACTCGCCTTGACGCACTAAGGTCGTGATGTCGCTGCGGACCCATCGCGTAACCACGTGTCCCTGAGGGCGGCGGTGGACTCTGGCGTCGGGTCGGCGCGCTCCAACGTAAAGGGGATCGCTTCCGGTGTGGCGCTGGTGATCTCGACCCGTTGAACGCGGCCCGTGCGATTGATGAGAAGCGTATACCGCGTCGAGGGCGGGGAAGAATTTACGATGGTGCGGAGGCGTTCCGTGGAGTCGAGCCGAATGGCGTTGATCGCGATGAGCTCGTCGCCGACGAGCAGCCCGCTCCGCTGGGCGGGCCCGTCACGGTCGACGCTAAGCACGCGAAGTTGTCCGTTAAGGCGCACGCCAAAGGAGGGAGAGGGGAGTGGGCCGGGCACCGCGCGCACTCCGAACTCCGCGAGTTGTTCGATCAACGGGAGCGGATCCGTGCCATAGACGTGGCGATCAAAGAAGGGGCGAAGGTCCTCGCCCGCGAGCTTTGACGCCTGATCGATGAGGAGGCGGTCCGTGATTGCGACTCGCTGGTCCTCATCGCGGAGGGCCCAGATGGATTGGAAGAGGCGCTCGACGGACGCCGGGCGCTGCCCGTTGCTGATGGATTTCGCGCGCAGTTCGAGGTCCAGGGAGACGCCGAATAGTCCCCCCTTCAAGTAGTAGCTGATGGAGGTGTTGCGGTGATGGGGAGCGGGTTTGTAGGCTCCGACCCACGCGATGCGACTGATCTCGGCGAGCGGAGTGGCGTCGCGACCAGGATGCGCGAGGTATCGGTTGAGGCTGCGCTCAAGATTGTCCAAAAATCCATCGCTCGACACGAGCCCCGCGCGTAGCAAGATCCTCGCCTCCATTGTCTCGGTGAAGCCCTCGTGAAACCAGAGGAGATCGGTGTAGTTCTCTGAGGCGTAGTCGAATGGCCCCAGCGTCCGGTCGTGAATACGCTTCACGTTCCAGGCGTGAAAAAATTCGTGCGCGAGAAGCGAGGCAGCGCGCTCATAGGCGGACGGCGAGTCGAAGGCCCAGGGCCGGAGAATCATCACCGTGCTGTCGTCATGCTCAAGCCCCCCGCCGCCCTGGCGATCGCAGATGACGTGAAAGACGTAGCGCTCAAAAGGGAAGCCGCCCATGATCTCGGCGGACGCGGTGACGATTGCCCGCGCGTCGCTGACGAGACGCTCGAGGTCGGCGTTGGTGCCTTCCGGGGCGTGAAGGACGTAGTCAAAGGAGGTCCCATCCACCTCGAAGGTGCGGATGCTCGGGGTGCCGACCGACAGGGGGGCATCCACAAGCTGGTCGTAGTCCGTGGCGCGATATCCCGTAGCGGTGGACTCGAGGGAGGTGGTGACGACTGCTCCGTCTCGGACCGCGACCTTGAGATCCACGGGGAGCCGGGTCGCCCCGGGGATGTAGGTGAAGATGCTGGCCCCGTTGAGTACGGCGACGGCGTCGTCGGCGTAGCTCGTCCGGACACTCAGGGTGCGAGCGTGGATGTAGTACTCGGCGGTGAAGTCGTCTCCGTCATGGCGGACCTCCCAGGTCTGCTTGTCGATCCGCGTGACCGGTAGGCTCGTCCCATCGGCCTTGCGCGCGCGCATGTCGGACAGGTCGCGCGCGAAGTCGCGGATGAGGTACGAACCCGGCGTCCAGGCGGGCAGGGCGAGCCTGGTGGTCTTGCCCCGTGGTCTCTCCACGGCCACGGTGACCTCGAGCCTGTCGAAGGGAAGCTTGGACAGATCCACCTGATAGTGGACTGCGCCGACCGAGGACCTCCGGGCGCGCCGCTTGGCGGCAGCGTCGCCTGGACTCGTGAGCCCGAGCGCGACCAACAAGAGCAGCGATACGAAGGGGAGGAGGACGCGAAAATATCGTCGCATGCGCGGAGCATACGCAACTTTGTTCAGATGCGTGACGGCCGGTGAACGCGCTCAGACCCTGTGGGCTCCCGAGCGAGTTGAAGCGTCGGCTGCGTTGCACCACGCGCGCACGGCGGGGACGAAACTCAGCGGAACGAGCCCGACGAGCGCCGCGCCGAGCGCCAGGCCTCGAGTGGGCAAGAGCATGATGGGGGCCCACGCCGAGGTCGTCATCGGCGACGCGCTCGCGAAATCCCCCCAAAAGCCGTGAGCGAGACACAGGCCGGAGATGCCCACGACGGGAAGCAGACTCCAGGTCTTTCCACGTGCGAGCCCCACCGACGCCAAGACCGCAAGCCCGAGCAGGGCGACGGTGATTGCCTCGGGCTTCGGGGCAAAAAAGTACAACACGAGGAGAGGGAGGGTGGAGCCGGCCGACTTAAATGCTCTGCGCATCAGCACCAAGGACTCGTCTTGAAAATTCCACCGCTCCTTGGTGTGCTCGCTGTATTCGTAACGCGACGCCATCCCCTCACCCATGAGCATCAGCGCGACGAGCGCGTGAGAGCCTCCAAAGAAAGCGAGGATGGGCTCAAATCCCATCTGCAGCATCAACAGCAGAAACACGGATCCAAAGTTTCCGATGCCCATGGCGAACCATCGCGCCCAGAACCATTCGGCGGCGAGGCCGAAGAAGGCGATCCCGTAGCAGAGCGCGAGCCCCAGATACAATACGAGGGTCTCCGAAGGCCCGAGGAGGGCGACCATCGCGAGCTGGCTGCAAAAGAAGCCAAGGATCAAAAGGACGAGGGCTTTGCGGACGCCGACCATGCTCCAAGACTAGGCGCACCCGGGGTCATCCGCAATACGGCGACGCGATGAGCGCCCAAGCCCGCGATCCACGGACATCCGGGCCGCCACGGCCGCCGCGACGGAGGCTCTATCCGCGGCGCTCAGGATTCCCAGCGATAAAAGCCCTGACCTGATTTTTTTCCGAGCTTTCCGTCGGCGACCATGGCGCGCAGGAGGGCGGGGGGCACGAAGTGGGCGCCGTCCGGCAGGTGCGTAGACAAATATTCGGCGATGTGGAGCCGCACATCGAGGCCGACGAGATCGGTGAGCCGCAGCGGCCCCATCGGGAAGCCGTAGCCGAGGGTCATGGCCCGGTCAATGTCCTCTGCGCTCGCCACTCCCTGCTCCACCATGCGGATCGCTTCGAGGCCGATGACGAGCCCGAGCCGACTCGTGGCGAAGCCGGGGACATCTTTCACCTTAATAGTCTGCTTGCCGATCGCGGCGCCGAACGCCTCCGCGATGGCGTAGGTCTCCTCGGAGGTCTGGTCGCTCACGATGATCTCCAGGAGCTTCATGATGTGCACGGGGTTGAAAAAGTGCAGCCCGATGACGCGCTCGGGATGGGGCATCTCGCGACCAATATCGGCGATAGACAGCGAGCTCGTATTGGTGCCGAACACCGCGGTTTTCGGGGCGTGCGCGGCGGCGTCTGCGAACACCGACCGCTTGAGGTCGAGGCGCTCGGGCACGGCCTCG
>CALKDV010000297.1 GCA_938084085.1 uncultured Nannocystaceae bacterium | reverse complement strand
GCGAGCGCGTGCCGGACGGCGGTGACCAGCAACAGCCGCGCCTGCAAGAGATCGCCTTCACTCGTGAGCACCGGGCACAGGGCCTGGAAGTGGTTGTAGCTCTTGGAGAGCTCGAACAGGTAGGTGCACAGCAAGGAGGGGCGCAGCTTCTCGGCCGCTTGGGCGACGACATCTGGGAGCTCATCGAGTTTTATTAAGAGCGCTCGCTCCGCGGGCTGTTCAAGAGCGGCGGACACGCGGGTCGCGTGCGCCTCGTCGGTGAGCAGCGCCTCGTCGAGTTGAAGACCCCGAGCCTCTCCTTTGCGGAGGATGGAGGCTGTGCGCGCTCCCACGTACTGAAGGTAGGGGCCCGTGTTGCCCTCGAACTCCATCCACGCCTCCATGTCGAACACGATCTTTTGGTTGACGTCTCGCGCGAGCATTCCGTACTTGATAGCGCCGAGCGCCACCTCGTGGGTGGCCGCGTCTACCTCGTCGGTGGCCCACTCATCGCTGTACTTGGAGAAGTATCCCTCGCGAAGTCGGCTGGTCATGGTGGCGCGCAGATCGCCAAACAAGACCACGGTGCCGTTGCGCGTCGACATGGCGCCCTCGGGCAGCTCCACCATCTCATAGGGGACGTGATGGCATCGCTCGGCTTGGTCGAAGCCCATCTTCTTGAGCGTCAAGAAAACGTGCTTGAAGTGATCGCTTTGGCGCATGTCGACCACGTAGATGGAGCGGTCGACGGCGTATTCTTGAAACTTTAATCGCGCGAGCGCCAGGTCCTTGGTGGCGTAGAGCCCCGTGCCGTCTCGCTTGCGGAGCATAAAGAAAGGCATGTACGGGATCTCTTCATTGAAGATACCTACGGCCCCATCGCTCTCCACGAACACGCCCTTCGCGAGGTATTCGTCGACCAGCGCGAGGCTTGGACCATCGACCTCGCTCTCATAAAAGAGGCGGTCGAAATGCACGTCGCACCACTGGTAGATCTCTTCGAACTCGTCGAGTGACCACTGGCGGGTGCGCGTCCAGGTGTCTTTGAGCGCCTCGTCCCCCGATTCCACAGCGTGCAGGATCGCGGTCATGCGCGCGCGTACGGCCTCGTGGGCGGCGGTCGCCTCTTCGTCGCCATCCTTCGCCGCGTTCGCCAGGTCTTCGAGTCGCAGCGTCGCCTTCGCGTAGATCTGGCCGAGCCACTCCCCACGCCCGGTCGCTGGCGGGGTTCGTTCGGCTTCATCAAGCTCGTCGAGGAAGTACCAAAGACACTTCGCGATGTGGGTGCCCACGTCGCCGAGGTAGTTGGCCGCGACCACTTCGTGCCCCACCGCCCGGAGCAGACGCACGAGGCTGTCGCCGAGACAGACGTTGCGCATGTGACCGACATGAAAGGCCTTGTGGGTGTTGGGCTGCGAGTACTCCACCATCACCTTTTGGTCTTGAGGTGTGGCGGCGGGGGGCGTGTCACTCGCCCAGGGGACCAGCAACTGCGCTGCGGCGCGCCCAGTCTCGAGGGTCACGTTGACGTAGGGACCTGAGGTGCCTGCGCGGGCGATGACCCCACGATCTTCGAGGGTGTCGAGGGCGGCGGCGATGTCCGCTGCGATGGCGGGTGGGGCCTTCCTCAGGGCTTTCGCGAGGCGAAAGCAGGGGAACGCGAGGTCGCCCATGTCGGCCCGAGGAGGGGGAGCGAGGAGGTCGGCGATCTCCTCCACGCCGAGCGACGCGTCGGCGGAGAGGGTTTGGGCCAAGGTCTCGGCCACGAGAGTCGGGAGCGAAGAACGCATCGGGCGCACGCTACCAGCGACGGCCGGCGTCGTCACGCGGGCGAGGGCGTGGGGGCGAGCGACCCGCAGATTTGGCGGCGAAGGCTCCTCCAGCGGTTCTCGTTGGTCTGCGATGGCGGGCGGCGGCGAGGTGCCCAGCCGCGGTCGGGGAGCCGCCCGCGCGGACGCCGGCGGTCTCGGCTTGGGGTGGGGAGGAACATGGGCTAGCCTCTGGCCATGGTCATCCTGTTCATCGGGGCATGGATCGCTTTCGGCGCGGTATTCTACTTCGTCGGATTTCGCCACCATCGTGAGCGACAGCGTCTTCAAAAAGACGAGCGGTGGGACGCTGGACTGTAGCGTCCTACGTCGAACCTGCGCACCGCCTCTCCGCCCAACGTCTACGTGACATCCATGAGCCGAACCCAACACCCCCCGCTGATCGTCCGTCCGCCCGCTGAGGGTTTTGACCGCGCGGGCATGCACGACATGGTGCGCGCCTGTGGCCTCGCGAAGACTGTACATGCCATGGTGCGCGCGCCCTTTGGTCACTCCATGGAGAGCCTGCGCACCTTGGAGTCCGTGGTGGAAGCGGCAGACTTGGGCCTCGCGAGTGGTGAGGCCATGCATGCGGCGGTGCTCGAAGACATCGCGTCTACTGGGAATCTCGCGATCCCCGAACTGACCGGGGATCAGCGCCTGTTTGTCGGGGCGTTTGTGATCATCGTGCTGACCGACGCGCTCGTCCCCGAGCTTGCCGCGCTCGCCCCCACACCCGACGTAGAATCCGATCTTGAGGCGGAGGGGCTCGACGCGCTCTTGGAGGCGCCGGCCCGGGAGGTCATCGAGCGGGTATGCAAAATGAGCGGGGCGTACCTCTCCGTGCAAGCAGAGCGCAACGGTCCGGCCGACGACAATCAAAAGGCTCGCTCGCAGTGGGTGGTGCAGACCCTCCACGCGTTCTGGATTCAGATGCGTGGCGCGGTGGGTCGCTTGACCCACTTGGGGCGCCTGCGGCCCTTTGGGGAGGCGCTCGCGAAGCGGGAGGTCCATGTGGGCGCGCTGCGCTACGACGGATTCCACGCGCGACACCAGGCGGCCCCCGAGAGTGACCTCAAGCCTGTGCAGGTCGACGACATCGTCGGTAACGAGGACTATATTGAGGCGGGACTCAAGCTCGCGCGTGACGTAGCCGCCTTCGATTTCGAGCGCCACGAGAGCCCCAAAAAGATCAACCCGGTGTTGTTTGGGCTCGGGCGCCCTGGCTGCGGCAAGACCATCACCGCCCACGCCATCGGCAACTACTTCCTCGACTATTGTAAAGAGCGGGACATCCCCGCCAAGTTCAAGGTGATTCGTCGTACAGACTGGGCGAGCTCGTATCAAAACGCGAGCGCGGCCCAGCTCGTGAAGATCTTCGAGGAAGAGGTCTACGGATTCGACGGCGTGTGCGGCGTGTATTGGCCCGACATCGACACAGCCTTCGCCTCGAGGGACTCGGGCAATCTCCGGATGGAGGAGAAAAACAACCTCGGGGCGGTGTTTGGGATCTTCGACGGGACGCTGATCCCCAAGGACGGTAAGTGGTTCATGATGTGCGACGCCAACTTCATGCAAATGGACGAGGCGACGCGTTCACGGATCGCACAAAACCCCTTCACGGTGACGGGGCCGACGACGCCCGAGGCCTATGTCACGCTGATGCGTGATGTGCTGCTTCGCGACGTGCAGTCGTATGTCTCCGCGGACGACCCTCGATGGATTGAGGTGGGACAAGCCTGCGTGGACGGCGAGTTGAGCGGCAGAAACTGCGAGAGTATCGCCAACAATATCCGGGCCCACGTCCAAGACTTTGAATATCCAGACGCGTACTTCAAAGCGAGCTTCGAGGAGCGCGAGGCGATCATCGAACAATGCTCGAAGCGCGTCGACGTGGAGGAGATGAAGCGTCGGGTGGAGGATTTCGTGTCCTTCTCGCGGGAGGCGGAGTCCAAGGCCGCCGAGGACCGCTTTGAGCGCGAGGTGGAGGCCATGGTTCAGCAGCTCAACGCGGGGCGCGCCGCGACGGAGCGCGCGGCCAAGGCTCTCGAGGCGCAGCTTGTGGGCGACGCCGCGTCGGAGTGAGCCGCGTCGTCGTCGCCGCTCGCGTCATTTGTTACATTGGCGGCCATGGCCCGCGCCGCACCCCCTGACGCCCACACCGCGTGGGAGTCACTTCATCGCGCTACGTTGTTGCAGATGCGGCTCTGTGATCTTGGGCTGAGAATCGAGGGGACGTGGGTGGAGGGGGCGGTCGCCCGTTTGCACGAGGAGCTGAAGGCGAGGCGTCTTCGATTTCGTCCGCACGTGTGGGTGAGCGACGAGTGGCTGTGCCCGGATCAGGTCCCGGGATTCGCGGTGCCCTTTTATCTGCTGCATCCGCGGTTGATTCGCCTTGAGCGCGCGATGATGTTGCAGGCTGAGGGCGCGACGTTCAAAGAGTGCATGCGTCTCATGCGGCATGAGGCGGGGCACGCGATCCAAAACGCGTTCGCGCTTCATCGCCGTCGCCGGTGGCAGGAGCTGTTTGGCCACGCGAGTGATCCCTACCCGGAGAGCTATCGCCCCAACCCGGCCAGCAAGCACTACGTGGTCCACCTCGACGGGTGGTATGCGCAGAGCCACCCCGCCGAGGACTTCGCCGAGACCTTCGCGGTGTGGTTGTCTCCACGCTCCGGTTGGCGCACGAAGTACGCGAACTGGGGGGCGCGGCGGAAACTCGAGTACGTAGATGAGCTCATGGCGTCGCTGGCGGGGAAGGCCGTGCCCAACAAGACCCGCGCGCGACCGTATCCGCTGCACCGCAGCAACCTCACCCTCCAAGAGCACTACCAATTCAAGCGTGATCATTATCGCCCAGGCTTCGCGGGCAGCTACGATGGCGATTTGCGGCGCTTGTTCCCCGCGCCTAAGCACCAAGGAGAGCCTGCGGCCGGTTTTTTGCGGCGAAATCGCGTCGAACTTCGTGACATGGTATCGCGATGGGCAGAGGAGCACCGCTTTACCATTGACCAGGTGATGAAGCAGATGATCGGACGCTGCGCAGAGTTGAAGTTGAGGACCCGAGCGGGGACGAGCACCAAGCGTGACGTGGCGATCGTGCTCGCGTTGCACTCCATGAACTACGTCTACAAGGTACGTGACTGGCACGCCGTGTGATGAAAGCTCCAAAGTCCCTTCGCATCCTCCTCTTGTGTCACCGGGATCTGGTGCCGCCAGAGGACGAAGCGTCGGCGACAGAGGATGTCCTGGAGGAGACGGAGACCGAGCGGGACGTGCTCCGGGCGCTCCGGGCGCTCGGTCACAAGGTGGAGGTGGTCGGACTGTACGACGAGCTCACGCCGCTGCGAGAGGCGGTGCGCCGGTTCCGGCCCCACTTGGCGTTTAACCTGCTCGAAGAGTTCTACGACGAGGCGATCTACGACTACAACATCGTCGCGTATCTAGAGCTCTTGCGGGTGCCCTACACCGGGTGCAACCCCCGCGGCATGGTGCTCGGTCGAGACAAGGCCCTGTCGAAGAAGGTGCTCAGCTACCATCGGGTTAAGGTGCCCAAGTTTGGAGTGCTGCGGCGTGGTCGCAAAATCCATCGCGCCGCCGGACTAGAGTTTCCACTCATCGTGAAGTCGCTCACTGAGGACGCCTCCCTAGGGATCTCGGAGGCGTCTGTGGTGTCGAGCGATGAGAAGTTCAAGGAGCGTGTCCAGTTCATTCACCGTCGCGTCCAGACCCCGGCCATCG
>CALKDV010000296.1 GCA_938084085.1 uncultured Nannocystaceae bacterium | reverse complement strand
ATCCGCAGAGCATGTCGAGCGCGCGTCGAGCAACGGCTACGGATCCAAGATCGCCTGGAGAAACCTGGCGCAGGCAAAAACGACGTCCATGGCCTCTGGGAAGCCGATGATGGTGTTTGTCCACGCCTCGTGGTGCGGACGCTGCAAGGAGCTCCGCCCGATCTTTGACGATCCCGAACTCATCGAGGTGAGCAACTCCCTTGTGATGGTCAACCTCGATCACGACAAAGACGAAGCGGCGCGAACGACCTTCGCTCCCGACGGCACCTACGTGCCACGCATCATGTTCTTCGACTCGAGCGGCGCGCGGATCTCGGACATCGTTAATCCGCGCTCACCCGAGTTTCCGCTCTATTATTCTTACGGCTCCAAACGCGAGCTGCTCGCGGCGATGCAACGAGCGACCGAGGACTCCCCAACTCCCCCATGAGCGCTCCCGTCCCCCCCTCCTCGCGCAGGCCCGCGCTGGCTGCCCTCGCCAGCGCGTCCATGGCGTGCGCGTTCGCCTTCGCCACCTACCACGTCGCCACACCATCCGACGCCACAGCCCGAGCCAAGACTCCGGAGATCATGCCGCTCAAGGACGTGAAACCCGGGATGAAGGGACACGCCGTCACGGTCTTCTCGGGCACGACCAGCGATCGATTCGAGATCGAGATTGTCGACGTGGTCCCCGACTTCACACCGGGGAGCGCCGCGATTTTGTTCCGCGCCCTCGACCCTCGACTCCAGCACTCTGGCGTGGTCGGCGGCATGTCTGGCTCACCGATCTACATCGGCGATAAGATGGTCGGTGCCCTTGCCTACGGGTGGCGCTTTAACAAGGACCCGCTCGGCGGCATCACCCCCATCGAGAAGATGTTGGAGGTGGGCGAGCTCCCCCATCGCCCCGAGGTGCAGCCCGTGGCACTCGGTCGTGAGCTGCGCAGCGGCGGACGTGCCGACAGCATGCTCCAGCTCGGGACCTCGCCCCTACCCGCCCGGCGCCCCATGGATCGCGGGGCTACCGGGGCTGTCGGCATGACCCCGCTCGGAGTACCCATGAGCCTCGGCGGCTTCGGTCCGCGCACCACGCTGCACCTATCAGAGCAGCTAGGATTCACCCCCGTGGCGGGTGGCAGCGGCGGTGGAGAGACGGCCACCGCCGACACCCGCAAGCACTTCCAGCCCGGCGATTCGGTCTCTGTCGTGCTCATCGGAGGCGACAACGCGGCGGCGCCCAACGGTACGGTCACCTGGGTCGGCGGGCGCGACCGCGAGCGTGTCCTGGCCTTCGGTCACCCCCTCTATGGTGCGGGGCCGTCCAATCTCCCCATCGCAGACGCCAAGGTTCATACCATCATCAACAGCGTCGACCGGTCCATGAAGCTCGCCAGTCCTCGCACCATCCAGGGCACCCTCATCCAGGATCGACAACCCGCGATCTCCTTGAGGACCGACGTTGTCGCGCCCACCATCCCCGTTACGACAACCATCCGAGGAGCGGAGGAAGGCTTCGAGACTCGCACCTACGAGAGCGTGGTCGCCGTCGACCCCGCGCTCACTCCCACCCTCATCGCCTCCTTGCTCATGGGGGGCCTCGAAGAGGCCGCTGGAGACCAGGTAGAGCTCACCACCACGCTGCGTCATCAGGTGACACTTGAGACATCTCGTGGGGTCCGCACCCTCTCCCTGGAAGATGAGCTTGGCTTCCCCTCGGGCATCGTGCCGGCTCCCTTTTACAGGTCCACGGCCATGCAGGTCATCGCCAAAACCATCGATAACCGCTTCGAGCGGGGTCGCGTGATCGCTGTAAAGCAAGAGGCGATCGTGAACTACGGCGTCAAGGTCCGCCGCGTCGCAGAGATTCGACTCGCCGCCGGAGATCTCCGCCCCGGTGATCTCGCGCGTCTCGATATCCGCCTCGTCCATGACCGACAACCCGACGCGTGGGTCCACCTCGACGTGCGGATCCCAGACGACGTGGCGGGCGAGCGCGTCAATATCCACGTCGCTGGTGGTCTGTCGGTCGCTCCGCAACCGCAGCTCATCGGAGACGTCGACGACCTCATCGACAACCTGACCGCTACCTACCCTGCGCGCGCCCTGATCGCCTCGGTGTTCAGCCCTCAAGAGGGGCTCGCCACCACGCAAGGGGTGCTCGAGGACCTCCCCCCGAGCCTGCTCGAATCCCTCGACCCGCTCAGCAATTCCAACCGTGCGTTGCGTGTCAAACGCGCTGCGCATCGTGTGATTCAAACGCCCAACCTCGTGTACGGAGAGCAGTCCCTCACGGTAGAAATCGGCCGCCGCCGCATCAGCGAATAGCCCTATGAGACGCCATCGTTCCCTCGCCCTCTCCTTCACGCTCGCCACAGCTGCGTGGGCGCTCCCGCTCGACCTGCACGCCGGCGGCACACGAAACACCCGGGTCCACAACTTTAAAGAATTCGACGAAGGCACCACCGCGGGCGCCGCCATCGAATCCTCCGGCAAGGTCACCGTGGGCACCGACACCACGCGCGCGGAGCTTGACGACGTCAACTCAGCGTTCTCGTGCCTCGCAGGGAAAAAGCACCTCTACGTGGGCACCGCCGACGCCGCCACCATCCGCAAGGTCTCCTCGTCGCGCAAGGGCCTCCGCGTGAAGACCCTCGCCGAGCTCTCTGGCGTCGTCGTCACCGCGATGGCCGAGCTACCAAACGGTGATCTCATCGCCGCGACCCTGCCCGGGGGCGCGCTCACGCGGGTGACCTCCAAAGGGAAAACGTCTAACTTCGCGACGCTCAAGAACGTGAAGCGCATCTGGGCCCTCCGAATCATCAACGAGCGTCTGTTCGCCGGCACCGGCCCTAAGGGCGAGGTGTGGTCGCTCTCTCTCGATGGATCCGACGCGAAGGTCGTGCTCGACAGCGAGGCGAAGGACGTACTGAGTCTCCTTGAACTCGACGGCGAAGTGCTCGCCGGTACATCGCCAGGTGCGAAGGTGTTTCAGGTGACCGACGACGTGAAGGGACAGCTCGTCCACGATTTCAACGGTGATGAAGTTCGGGCCCTCGCGGCCAACGAGCGCGGACTCGTGGCTGCCGTCAATGACTTTGAGAAGCGCAAGGTCAGTACGCTGAAAAATCTCCAGTCACAGCTCGCTCGCACCAACCTCACGGGCGCC
>CALKDV010000295.1 GCA_938084085.1 uncultured Nannocystaceae bacterium | reverse complement strand
GCTCGCGGATCAGCCGCGCGGGGCGCGCGTCGAAGTGCTTGCGCACGAGCTCCGACAAGCGAATGTCATCGAGCTTGCCGGTGCCGAAGCTGTCGACGCGAACGCTGACCGGTTCGGCGACGCCGATGGCGTAGGCGAGCTGCACCTCTGCGCGGTCGCACATGCCCGCGGCCACGAGGTGTTTGGCGATGTAACGAGCGTAGTAGGCCGCGCTGCGATCCACCTTCGACGGGTCCTTGCCGGAGAAGGCGCCGCCGCCGTGGCGACCCATGCCGCCGTAGGTGTCCACGATGATCTTGCGACCCGTGAGACCCGCGTCGCCCATGGGTCCACCGATGACAAAGCGGCCAGTGGGGTTGATGTGGAACTTGGTGTCCTTGAGCAGATTCTCCGGGATGATCGGCTTGATGATCTCCTCCGCGACGAACTCGCGCAGGTGATCGGAAGAAACGGAATCCGCGTGTTGGGTGGAGAGGACTACGCTGTCAACACGAATGGGTGTGTCGCCGTCGTACTCCACGGTCACCTGCGACTTGGCGTCGGGGCGCAAAAAGCTCTTGTCTCCATCACGACGCCGCACCTCCGCCTGTTTGGCGGTGAGTTGGTGCGCGAGGTGGATCGGCAGCGGCATGAGCACGTCGGTCTCGCGGCACGCGTAGCCGAACATCATGCCCTGATCGCCCGCCCCCTGGGCATCTTCGGAATCCCGATCGACGCCCTGCGCGATGTCGGGGCTTTGCGCCTCGATGGCCACGAGCACACCGCAGCTGTTGGCGTCGAAGCCCATGTCCGAGGAGACATAGCCGATGTCACTGATGGTCTTGCGGACGATGGAGGGGATGTCCACGTAGGTCGAGGTGGTCACCTCACCGGCGACGTTGACGTAGCCGGTCTTCACGAGGGTCTCACAGGCGACTCGACAGTGAGGATCCTGAGCGATGATCGCGTCGAGGACGGCGTCGGACACCTTGTCGCAGATTTTGTCGGGGTGCCCTTCGGACACGGATTCACTGGTAAAAAGAGAGGTCGTCATATCGCTTGTTTCCGGCACCAAACGGAAGTGGATAGCTGGGGTAGGCTGCCCCTCTACTTGGCGCCGGCGGACGATACGCGCCAGATTCGCGCACGTCAACGATCCCCGGAGGGTGAGAGATCTCGCTCGCAGATCCGCCGCATCGGACAACCCCGACCCGAATCAGAGAGATCCGCCGTCGCCGACGCCTCGACCTACCAGTCCTCAATTTTCGGGTATGGTCCCTCCCCATGGGACCCTCCCCCTCCCCGATCTCCGCCCTCGATCTCCGTGGCGCCGACCCTCGCGCGACGGACACATGGCGGCGCCACTGTGGCCGTAGCTTCGGTTTGGACGGTCGCGCGGACGAGGTGGCGCGAGAGATCGTCGAGGATGTCCGCTCGCGGGGCAACGAGGCCCTCTTGGAGTGGACGCACCGCCTTGAGTCAAGGACGCTCGCTGCCGAGAGCCTCGAGATCCCCCGCGACGCCTGGGACCGCGCCTACGGCCGTGTGGAGCCTGGAGTCGTCTCCGCGCTCGAGCACGCCGAACGGAGGATTCGGACGTTTCACGAGAGTCAACGGCCCGAGACGACCGGCATGGAGGGGGACGGTGAACGCCTCGAGAGCCGGGTCGCCCCGCTTCGTCGCGTCGCTGTGTACGCCCCCGGGGGAACCGCCGCCTATCCCTCGTCGGTGCTGATGACTGCGGTCCCCGCGAGCGTCGCCGGCGTCCCCGAAATCATCCTGCTGACACCAAGACCCAGCGACGTTGTGCTCGCCGCCGCGAAAATCGCGGGGGTCCATCGGCTGTTTCAGGTCGGCGGGGCCCAGGCCGTGGCAGCGGTGGCCTATGGGACCGACACCGTGCCGCGGGTGGACAAAATCGTCGGACCCGGCAACGCCTACGTTACCGCAGCCAAACGGCTCGTGTACGGCCGCTGCGACATCGACAGCATCGCCGGCCCCTCGGAGATTTTGATCCTCGCCGATGCCTCGGCGAGCCCAGCGGTCGTCGCCGCCGATCTATTGAGTCAAGCGGAGCATGACCGACAAGCATCTGCGGTCCTGGTGACCGACCATCCGCCGCTTATCCCCGCGGTCTGCGAGGCGCTGTGCGCCCAGCTCGAAGGACTCCCGCGCCAAGAGATCGCCGCGGCCAGCCTTCGCGATCAAGGGGCCGCCGTGCTCGTTGAAGACCGCGCGGCGATGATCGCCGCGGCCAACGACTACGCGCCCGAGCACCTGGAGTTGCTGCTGAGTGACGCCGAAGACGCCGCGGACCAGATCGACACCGCCGGCGCGATCTTCGTGGGGGCGTTCACGCCCGAGGCCGCTGGGGACTACACCGCGGGGCCAAGCCACGTACTCCCCACGGCGGGCGCGGCCCGGTTCTCCTCGCCCCTTGGAGTGTGGGACTTCGTTAAATACACAAGCGTTCTCTTCCTCGATGGGCCCGCGCTCCGAGCCCAAGCGAAGAGCATCACATCCCTCGCGCGCGCGGAGGGGCTCGAGGCCCACGCGCGCGCCGTCGAGATTCGTATGAGCGGGGAGCCGGAGACGTGACCAACACTCCCCCGTGGCGCGCACGCCTCAACCCCGCGCTCGAAGGGCTGGACGTATACGACGTCCCCCCGGCGACCGCCCCCGCGCGGATGCACGCCAACGAGTCTCCGGAACCGTGGAGTGCGTCCGCCATGAAAGACGTGGTAGCTGCGGTCGAGTCGGTGGAACTCAATCGCTACCCAGACACCTCTGGTCGGGCTTTGAGGGCTGTTTTGGGGGAGCGCCACGGCGTCGACCCCTCACGAATCGTGCTGGGAAACGGCAGCGACGAGATCATCTCCTTGCTCCTCACGGCGCTGCTGCAGCCGGGGCATCGGCCCCGCCTCGTCATCCCCACCCCCACCTTTGTGATGTACGCGCACAGCGCCCAAGTGCTCGGGTTCGAC
>CALKDV010000294.1 GCA_938084085.1 uncultured Nannocystaceae bacterium | reverse complement strand
TCCATCTCCGACCAAGGTGACGTCGATGCCCTGGTGCTGGAGGTATTCACGGGTGAGATCACCGAGCTTGGAATCGTCCTCGATTAGGAGCGCGCGCACCCCCTGATCATGCCATGAGCGGTTCTCGATGGGGAGCCACGGAGCGTGATCGTGGCGTGAACCGGCTGTAAAGGCTTAGATTCTTGGGCGCAGTTGACATCGGGGGCCGCGCAGCGTAACCCCTTGCTATGGCGCGTTTGTGCAGCAGATGCCACCACCGTATCGAACAGTCGGACGGGGAAGAGATTCACGCCTGCGCGAAGTGTGGTGCGGAGGCGGGACTTGAAGAAGTGGTCGCGACACCATTCGCGATGCGGCTGTTCGCGGTCTGCCTCACGGGGGCTGTGCTCGTCGCCGGCTCCGCAATTGCCTTTGCCGTGGTGTAGCTGGGAACATTGTGCATCTGTGAATAGGGGGCGATACCGGCACAATCCTGGTTCCCTGAAGATGCCAGATAGGGTAGGGTGGTCCAGAACTCGTGCACGTGTCTTGTGAAAACTGCGAAGCCTCGTTTTCGCTTCAAGAGCGCGAGGCCCCGCCGGAGGGTTTCTCCGTACGGTGCACGGTTTGTCAGCATGTCTTCCGGGTAGGACCTGGCGTGCCGCCGCATGAAGACTTGGGCTGGCAAATTCGAACGAGTGACGATCTGTTGTTCACCGCCAGTGACGTGCAGACACTGCGGCAGTGGGCGAATGAGGGGCGTTTGCAACAAGACGACCAGGTCTCTCGCACTGGACAGACTTGGATCCGCCTCGGCGACCTTCCACAAATGACGTCGGTATTTCAGCCGACCCCAGCAGCGATCTTGACGCCACCGCCGGCGTTCGGAGGAACGCCTCCGGTGGGACGAGCGCCGACCCTTCACTCCTATGGGCAGCAGCATGCGACCCCCGCAGTGCCGAGTCCCCCTGCCCCGGTCCCGTCTCCCAGCGGGTCGTTTCCGGTCGTCCCTGGGGGGCCAGGCTCGGCGAGAGCGCCGACGGTACTCACCCGACCAGGCTCGGGTTCATTTCCAGTGCTCCCACCGCGAGCGCCCGGGGTGCCGGTGGCGCCAGCCCCCGGCGTGCCGGTGCCGACCGCGCCGACGGGGACACCGATGGCGCCTATGGCGGCCCCCAACCCAACCGCGCCCAGCTTCGCTGCTCCGACCGCCCGGGTGCCAGGACGGGGAGTGCCCGCGGCTCCGAGGGCGCGGCCTCCGTTCACCCCGGTCCCTCCAGGGAAGGTCAGCGATTCTGGAAGCCGGGCGGTGCTTCGACCGTCGAGTCCCTTCGTCCCCGTGGAGAGCCCAAGGACAACGTCGCCGGTGGTGGACGTGGAGGACTCGGCAGCGAGCGGTCCGCGTGTGGTCGCCGCGGCACCCGCGGTGGCCGTGCCGGGGTTGCCGTTCCGCGCAGGGGAGATGGCGCGCGAGGCGGCACCCGAAGCAGCGACCCCAGCGGCGTCATCGCCAGGGCCCGCGGCAGGGCTCCCGGGTGCGTCCGCAGGTGTTCCGCAAAATTTGGTGGAGACCCCGAGCGGGATCGCTGCCGACGCGGACTTGCAACTCTCACGGGCGTTCACAGACGACGATGAGATGCCGCTTGACTCCGGCGAGACGCCACGTGCGCCGTCGCTCAGCGCGTCGTCGAGCCAGCTCGATGGGAACGCACCGGCCGATGATGCGAGTCTCAACGCCATGGTCACAGATGTGTTCGGGGAGGAGAAATCCTTCGACGACAACGACGATGAGGACCCCTCGATGGAGGCGGAAGTGCCGGACGAGGCAGATGCGGCGGTGGCTCGGGTCCCGTCGGTCTCTACGATTCTTGGGACGGAGCCTCAGCCCCGACCCCAAAGTCAAACGCAGCAGGTACGGCTCGAAGAGGAGGAACTCTTCAACGACCTCGAGGACGATCTCTTGGATGAGTTCGACGATACCTCGGGCGGGGGAAAAAAGGTTTTGGGGGTGGTGTTGCTGCTCGGGCTCGCAGGCTGCGTCTCTGCCTTGCTCGTTCCATCAGTTAACCAGTCTGTACGCGCGGCGACGGGAGCCGAGATCCCGTTGTTGTTAGCTAAAGATGCGTCGACGACGCCAGATGGGGGGACCGTGGAGCCAGTCGGAGTCGCGGCGGAGACGGGGACGGATGGCGCGACCGCAGACACCGGGACGACCGGCACTGGGTCGGCGGAGGGTTCCACGGGAACGGGTGGTACGGGCGGCGACACCACGGGCACGGCCGGTGGTGAGACTGGAGCCCCGATCGCGGAGGCGGTCCCGAAGAAGCCCGCACCCAAGAAAACAACGACGAAGACGACCACGTCGACGCCCAAGAAAAAGAAGAAGAAAAGCTCCGGGGGCGGAGGAGCGCTCGTGGACAAGGGGTGTCGCTATGTTAGCCAGGGGAACCTCTCCAAGGGGATCTCTACCTTGCGAAAAGCCTTTGACCGGAACCCACGCGACCTGGACGTGTTGACCTGTTTGGGAGATGGGTACCGGAAAAAGGGCAACTCCCGGCAGGCGCGGCACTACTACGATATGGCGCTGCGAATAAATAAGCGCTACCGGCCCGCGCTTAGCGGCAAAGAAAAACTGTAGCGGGGGCACAGGCTTATTTGCGAGGGTGCTGCGCGTCGGAGGGGGCGCCCGCGACGAGCCAGTGGACCATCGCGCGCAGCAGCGCCTCAAGACCATCTTCGTCGAGCCCCGCGTCTTTTGGATCGAGGCGCGCCCTGAACCCTGCGTCCCAGACGTCAACGTGGGCGCCCGGGAATCGAGTGAGCGCGTCGAACAGTCGCGTATCAGACTCGAGAAGGCGCGAGTCACCGTCAAGGCGATGGGTCTGAAGGAGGGGGTGACCCGTCGACGAGCTCACGCGAGAGGGACCGGGGACAATTCGTAATGGCGCGTCGCTCCGACCCGGGTGTCCCACGACAATTTCGAAGCTCCAATGGCCTCGATCCGCGCGGTGTCGTAGTTCGAGAGGGATCCGATCCATGGTGTGGTCCAGGGCCATGAAGGGCTCGGCGAGGAGTAACGGGGGGGCGTTGAGCCGCTCGGTGAGCCCATGTAGGACGTCTTCCATGGAGACGGGTGCCTTGTCCGTTGTCGTGGAGCGAGGCTGGTCGGTCGCCCGCGTTGTATGAGCCTCGTGGAGCGCCGGCTCCACGAGGAGCAATAGCGCCCCCGCGACAAAGGCCAGCAGCAGGTGGGGACTGGCGAACGAGAGGCCGGCGAGGATCAACAGACTCAGGGCCACACCGCGCGGGCGGTCATGGGTAGAGACGATATTGGCGTACGCACAAGACAATCCGAAGAACAGCCCGACCAACGCGCCGACGGCCTTCCACTCGGGGACGTAGGCTGGATAGGGGAGTCGAAACGCCAAGAACGACGCGATGAGCCCGCCGAGGCTGTCCTCGTAGGAGCCGTACCCTTGGCTGTATACGAGCCACCCTAGGCTCACCGCGACGACAGTGACCAGCGAGATCAGCCCTCGCACCCAGCGCTCCATCGACGGTCGGAGCGCGAAGGCACAGATCATCGCGGTGATCACGATGGCAGCGCCGAACAACGTGGAGTTGTCGTCGGTGATCTCGGATCCCAACGTGCAAGGATCACCGGCGAGGCCGAGTCGGAGACCGACCAGCAGCGTGATCGCGGCGCCGGCAACGGACGCGGCGTTGCGTTGCTGGTCTCGGGCCAACCACGTCGCCACCGGGAGCGCGGAGAGAATGCCAAGCAACAGCACACATAGGACCGCGGAGGGGAGCGCCTCCAGACGGCCCGGCACGACGGCGGTGGCGAGGTGAACGAGGAAGAGGGAGGCCGCGGCGAAAGAACAGAGCAGCAGGACCGAAGCCGCCAGTCGATGCTCACGTGCGCCACGACGCAGGAGTGCAAGCGGGACACCGACACAGATGAGCGTCGATAGGATCGCCAGGAGGTTGTAGGCTAGCACCTCTGCGTGAATGGCGAAGGTCAGGGGCCCCATGGACAGCGCAGTCGCGATGGGGAGCGCCGCGCATGCGCTCGCCCCGAACCAAGCGGCGAGCGGTCCAAGTTTACGGCCGCCGATCCAGGTCAGCCAACCCATGGCGATCGTGCCGACGACACCCGCGAGGAGCGGGAGGGACGAGGCCGCGCGGGCTGTGTCGACCTCGCTCGGTGGCTGCACGCTGATGTGGGCGACGCAGATCGTCTGCACCGTGGCGGTGAGCAGGGCCGCCACCCCCAATCGTGCGAAGATGGAGGGCTCGACCTCCGTCGTTGGCTGCGGCGGGTCGACAGTGTTGTTCGGATCTTGCACGAGAGGAATGGGGGCGGAGAGGGGGTCCCGGAGACCGGCGATTCGTGTCGCGGCGCGCGAATCTAGAGGGCTGAGTCCTCGAAGACCGCGCAGGAGCCTGGCGAGTCTAGCCCTTCACTTCGTGGACGCCGCGTTGGCGCCATTTTTTTGGGAGTTCGGGGGCGCTTGACGTACGAAGTAGACATGCGGCGTCGCTCGCTTTTGCTGACAGGGATCGCGTGGGGTATTGCGCGTACAGCGCTCGCGGCGCCGGTCCCCGTGCTGCATCGAGACTTTGTGCTCGTCCTCGACGCGGGACACGGAGGCTCCAACCATGGCTGCTCAAGTGACCATTTCAAGGTCGAGGAGAAGCACGTGACGCTCCAGCTCGCCAAGGCGGTCGCGGCGCAGGTCCGTCGGAAGGTGCCTGGAATACGGGTGATGCTGACACGGACTCGAGACGAGGACGTACCGTTGTCGGAACGAATCGCCGTAGCCAACGAGGTACGCGCGGACTTGTTTGTCAGCGTTCACGCGAACGCCTCGCCCAAGCGGGACCAAAGTGGATACGAGACCTTCGTGCTCGATCTTGAGTCTTCCAAGCGGGAGGTGGCTCGTACCGCTCGGCGCGCGCAGCGTGACCGCAACACGCCACTGAGCACCGACGGCGACGCGGAACTCATGCTTCGCGAGCTGCAGCTTCGGGCTAATTTTAAGAAGGCGACGCGGGTCGCCTCTGCGATCCAGCAGTCCATGCGGCGAGCATTCCCCTCGCGGCAAGATCGTGGAGTCAGGCAAGGGGCGTTTGATGTTCTGCGTGGGTTGGATATGCCGGGGGTGCTGACAGAGGTGGGGTTTTTGGACCACGCAGGTGAGGGTCCATGGCTCGTAGAGCCCGAGACCATTGAGAGCATCGCCACGAGCATCTGCGACGGGGTGATGCTCTTCTACAAAGAGCATGCGCATCTGGGCTGAGCGGGCCGCATGCGTGATGCGTGTGTGAAGCGCGGTCCCGTTCGGGCGTAAAAACCGCCCGGACACACGCTGCGCGCACCGCGCGTACTGTTTGTGCGACAAACACTTGTGAACGAAATATTTGAACACATGCTAGGGGCGCCATGACAACTGCAACCGCTCCTTCACACCTCTATGAACTCACAGCCGAAACTCTCATCGGCGCCGAGCAACCCATGTCCGACTATCAAGGGCAGGTGCTTTTGATGGTGAACACCGCGAGCAAGTGCGGCTTCACACCGCACTATACGGGGCTCCAAGAACTCCACGACAGCTACGGGGAGCAAGGACTCAAGGTGATGGGATTCCCGTGCAACCAGTTCGGCGCTCAAGAGCCAGGGGGCAGCGACGAGATCTCATCGTTTTGCCAGATCAACTATGGGGTCACCTTCGATATGTTCGCGAAAATTGACGTGAACGGAGCGGACACGCACCCGGTGTTCCGCTGGCTAAAATCGGAGGGCCCCGGCGTGCTGGGCTCCGAGGGCATCAAGTGGAACTTCACGAAGTTTCTTGTCTCGCGGGACGGCAAAGTCTTGAAGCGTTACGCGCCGACGACCAAGCCCTCCGCCATCGCGAAGGATATTGAGAAAGCACTTCAAGAGACATGAGCAGGCTCGCGAAGGGCGAGCTGAAGCTCGATGAGCAACTGTGTTTCGCGCTCTACAGCGCCTCGCGACTAGTGACGCGCGCCTATCGGCCAATCCTCGAGGCACTCTCGCTCACCTACCCGCAGTACCTTTTGTTGATGGTGCTGTGGGAGCGCTCCGCTCTCGGTGAGAGCGCCCCTACTGTGGGGGCGCTCGCCACGCGACTCATGCTCGACAGCTCCACTATCACGCCCCTCGTGAAGCGTCTTGAACACCGGGGCGTGCTTGGGCGCGTGCGAGATCCCAACGATGATCGCGTCGTGTTTGTCGAGCTCACGGACGAGGGATATGATCTGGAAGAGCAGGCGATGCGAGTACCCTCCGATATGATGTGTGGACGGGAGACCGAGATCGCGGCGCTTGTTGATCTTCGCGACCGGGTGCGCATCTTCGTCGAGCAGATGAACTTTTAGACGGCCGATGAATCCTGCGCGGGTCGCAGGCGTGCACCTCATTGCCGGATCTCGGCGCGCATTTCGCTGCGCATGCGCATGCGGATTCCCAATTTGGCGTGACCAGATTTCTCCTCCCTGATTTGTAGGAAAAGGCGGCTCGGGCAGCGTATGGTGGCGCCGACGCATGATTGGAATCGCCGAACACGCCGCAATCCGACTCCTCCGCGCGAGAGGTTGTCGCTCGACCTACATCGACACGAGCGAGGCGAGGATACACGCGCTCGAGCTCAAGGGCGACGGAGAGGGGCCGACGCTCGTGTTGCTGCACGGCCTCGGCGCAGATTGCCTGTCGTTCACGAGCTTGATGTTTCGCCTGCGAGCTGAGTTTTCGCGCATCGTGATTCCAGACCTTCCTGGACACGGTTGGAGCGACGCTGTGGACGGTCTTACCCCACGCAAGATGATGTCCTCGTTGGCCGAAGCCCTCGATGTACTCGTGACGTCGCCGGCTGCCGTCGTGGGGACCTCGCTAGGGGGGATGTGTGCCGCTCGGTATGCGGCGATGCGCCCGAGCAATGTCGCGAGTTTAATGTTGATCGCGCCAGGGGGCGCCCAGCTAGAGCCGGACGCGCTCGAGGAGCTGCTCAAGACCTTCGAGATTGACGCCCATAAGGACGCGCTCGCCTTTGTAGATCG
>CALKDV010000293.1 GCA_938084085.1 uncultured Nannocystaceae bacterium | reverse complement strand
GTCGTCTTTGGGGGCGGCCTCCGCGGGTCCGTCCTTCTCATCCTTGCCCGCTTGGGTAGGTCCCCCAGGTCCAGCGGTCGGGCCGGCGCCGATCGGAGGCTGGGCCGCGCTCGCGATCCCCGGTGTTGCAAGCAACAGCATGCAAAGGGAGGTGACGCAGTAGAGCGCGTGGGAGCGAGGCCGCGGTTGCCTTGAGACATTCATGGGGGCGGTGGACGCTAACAACGGCATCTTATGGCGTCAACTAGCCCACAGGGCGCCCTATTCGGGGAAAGAGGGCCACATCTGTAGCGCGGAGAGATCGTGTGGGGGCCATCCAGGGCTGTTCGTGAGGGACCCCAGCCGGGCGATGATTGCGGGCGCGCGTGGTCGTCGAGTGTCCACGTCTCGCGACTCGGTGTAGGCTGCGAGGGATGTCGAGCGCGTGGCACCCGGGACAGTGCATGGTAGTGGGATTTGAGGGGACGACCATCCCCGAAGACCTGGCGACCCAAATCCGCGGTGGTCACGTGGGGGGTGTCATCTTGTTCTCGCGGAATATCGAGACGCCGACCCAGCTGCGGGCGCTGGTCGACGGGCTGCATGAGCTCGCCCCTGCGGACGCGCCCTTGCTCCTTGGGATCGATCAAGAAGGCGGGCGTGTGCAGCGGATGCGGGCGCCGTGGACCGAGTGGCCGCCCATGCGAACCTTCGGAGACGCCGGCGATCTCGACCTCATCACGCAGATGGGTCGCGCGTTGGCGCGCGAGCTGGTGCGCGAGGGTTTTAACCTCAATTTTGCGCCCTGCGTAGACGTGGATTCGAACCCTGAGAACCCGGTGATCGGCGATCGCAGCTTCGCCTCGGACAGCGTGACGGTCGGCGCGTGCGCAGCGGCGATGATTGAGGGAATGCAGTCGGGAGGAGTTGCCGCCTGCGCGAAACATCTGCCGGGTCATGGGGATACAGACATGGACAGTCACCTTGACCTGCCCCGGATCGCTCACGGATTGGAGCGTCTGCGGAGGGTCGAACTACCACCATTTGCGGCGGCGGCGAAGGCGGGCGTCGCCTCCATGATGACCGCGCATGTGCTGTTCTCGGCCATCGATGACAAGCGCCCCGCGACGATGAGCCCCGACGTGTTGCAGCTGGTGCGGCAGGAGGTTGGGTTCTCGGGCCTCTTGTTCACGGATGACCTGGAGATGGGCGCCGTGGCGAAGCACTTCTCGGTCCAAGAGCGGACCGAGCAGCCCTTGCGGGCTGGCGTGGACATGCTGCTCGCGTGCAAGCAAGCAGACCTTCGCGCGGAGATGATTCGACGTTTGGAGCGGCTACCGGACGCGTTGGTGGAGTCGGCGGTCACGCGGGTGCGAGAGTTCAAAAAGACGTGGGGTCGTGAGGCGGGGGCGATCATCATGGACCCGCACGCGCTCGACGGACCGCCGTGGGATTCCCACGAGGCGTTGGCCACGCGGGCGCGAGAACAGGCTGAGTCAATGGCGTCGCGACGTCCAGAGACGTAGAGCTACCTCCACCGCCATCAGCGCGAGCGCCAGGAGGGCGAACGTCCTCCACAGCGGCACTCGATGCTCATACTCCGTGGCTGGGCGGCGCTCCTTTGTCGGCTGCGCCGCCATGTCCAGGGGCGCGGTGGAAGTCTCTGACTCGGTGGGATTGGTCCGGATGGCGAATCGTTGGAGCGGATCTTGGTCGCGTGTCTCGCCGCGGACGATGTAGAGTCCGGGGGTGTTGGTGTCGTTCGATACGAACCCCTCGGCCGCGCGCGCCACAGCGAGGACGCGACCGTCGAGAGACTCGATCCTTGGTAGGGTTTCGGCGCGGTTGCCTGCCTGCCAGGTCTCTCCGGCGAAGAGCGGGAGCGCCCGCGCGCGATTGAGTTGGGTCTCACACATCCAGCGAATCAGCCGCTCGACGAGCGGTACAAAGCCCGGGTCGAGGGCGAGGCTGCTCCAATCGCGATCCAGCGTGGTCGTTAAGAAGGCGACACGCCCGGCGCCAACCTGTCGCGTCACGAGCACCGGGGCTCCTCGCTCGTAGGTCAGCGCGACTTGGGCTTCCCCCTGAAGGTCGGGCTCGAGGAGCATGACCCGCTCCGCTCGCACACCCCCGAGGGAGGGCATGGAGAGGGTGCTGCCGCGCGCCGTGAACAGCGGGTGCGCGAGGTTGGGGGGCTCAAGCGCCTCAAGTCGACGCGCAGTCTGTCCGGGCAGCGTCCCCACCTGCTGGGCGCCGCGCAAGGCGTGCGGGAGCAGGGGCGCGAGCGCGCGATTGTAGCCCGCAGCGTCTACGCGGTCGCCGCTCGCGATCCACAAGGCGCCGCCGCTCTCCACGTACGATATCAGCACCGCGGCGACGGCGTCGCTGGGGGCGGGGGTATTGGCAAAGATGAGGAGGTCTGTGGAGCGCAGCGGATCGACATTGGTGGTGGCCTCGTCCTCGTACGAGGCGAGCTGGTCCGGTGAGATCACGGAGGTGGAGATGTCGAGGGTGTCCTCGAGTGTCCCGAGCGCCGTGACGAGGAAGAAAACCTCGTCGCTGATTCGGTCGCCACTTGGTGCGCCGTTCACGATGCGAACGCGCACGCGCGAGGAGGGGCGAAGCCACGCGTGGAGCACGTCGTCGTGGGGCAAGGGATCGTCGGCACGTGCCAGCCGCACCTCGACAGCGCGAGGTCCCTCCGTGGGTCGAGCGGCGGCGAATTCGACGGTGCCCACGGCGTCCGGCTCAAGCAGCACCTCGCCCCTCGCCACCAGCGACCCATCGAGCCTCAACTCCACGGAGCACGCCTCGGGCTCCACGCCGCCCCTTCGGCGAACCGTGGCAGTGATCTGAACAGCCTCTCCCTCCACAGCGCCGCCGGCCGCGGCGATGGTGAGGTCCTCCAGCGCCACGTGTCCACCGGCGGGAGTGCTTGACTCCACTGGAATGGGGACCACGCCGATCTGAGGTCCGAGCGCGCCAGATGTGGCATGCAGGCCGGCCTCCGTCAGGTCGCCGATGACGTACACCACGCGAGGTCGCTCGCCAGAGGTGACTTCGCCAAACAGCGGGGCTGCCGCGGCGAGGGCATCCTTCATTGGGGTCGCGTCGGTCCACATGGTCGCCTCGCCGCGGAACCGGTCGAGCGACGCGAGGAACTGGTCGAACGTGACCTCGTCGAGACTCGCCGAGGGCCCGCTTGCAGCCGAGGTGACGAATCCGAGGCGCGAACCTTCGGGCAGGGCACCGACCACTTCGCGCGCGCGCTGCTCGATGCGCTCATAGACGCGCGTGTCGCCGTCCTTGAGGTTCGTGCTCGCGGAGATGTCGAGCATGAGGACGGCGTCGTGTGCTTGTCCGTAGACATCAATGAGTCGTCGCTCGGTTCGAAACGGCTGGGCGAAGGCGAGGATGATGGCGGCGAGCGCGAGGAGTCGGACGATCAGCAACGGCAGGTCTTGCAGGGTTCGCTGTCGGGCTTGTGCGGGTGGAAAGTTCTGAATGAGGTGCATGGCCGCGAACCGAACCACGCGGGGCTTCTTGCGCCCGAACAAGTGTGCGAGCACCGGGAGCGCCAGCGCGAACAACCCCACGAGCAACGCGGGCCCCAAGAAACTCACGGCTGGGGTCTCCCCCTCGCGTGCTCGATCCCAAGTTCCGGAGAGGGGACATGGCCAGCGAGTGCGTCGAGCAGTTCAGCCAAGGTAGCGATGATGGGGGCGTCGGTTCGGGCGCGAACGAGGGGCAGTTGTTGGCGGGCAGCGCAGACGTCCAATGTCGCAAGATAGGTGTGCAACGCCGCTCGGTAGGTCTCCCGGAGCATACGCGCGTCGGTCTCGACTTGGCCGCGGATCCCTCGGCTGCACTCAAACTGCACCTGCGCCGCGTCGGTCCACGGGAAGTCTAGCTCGTCTGGATGAAGCAGTTGCAACACCACAACGTGGTGTCCGCTCGTCCTCAACTCCCCGAGTGTGGAGAACAGGGCGCGAGCGGCCTGGGCAGGATCATCGCCCGCGGCCGCCGCGGGATCGAGCAGGTCGCTGATGACGAGGACCGTGCCCCGGGCGTTCATGCGCTGTCTCACCGACCCGACGAGCTCCGGCCAAGGACATCGGCCCTCGACGCGCAGCGCGGAGAGCCGGGCCTCGAGCTGGACGGGGTCGGTGAACCGCGAGGACACGGGCAACGCGACATCGTGGACACTCTCGGCGGAGCCCGCGACGATCCCGAGAGCGTCGGATTGTCGGTGAGCGAGCCAGCCGACGGCCTCGACGACCTGCTGCGCGTATCGCCAGCGCATGGATTCTCGGTCGCCGTAGGTCATGGCGCCGCTGGCGTCGAGGAT
>CALKDV010000292.1 GCA_938084085.1 uncultured Nannocystaceae bacterium | reverse complement strand
GACGACCCTGTCTTCCTGGGTGTCGACGGCATCGACAATCCCGCCGAGCGCCAAAAGGCGGTCGAGAGTATCGACCCCGCGAAGCGGCTGAGCTCGTTCATCGAGGTCAATGAAATCACTGGATCGAGGCTCATCCGGCTCTCCGTGGAGTACCCAGACCCAGGGATCGCGCGGGAGATCGCAGACGTCGTCACGCGATCATACCTGGAGTACATCTCCACTTCTCGCGAGGAGAGCGGCGCGGACGCGAAGCTTACAGTGGCGGACGAGAGAGTCCGCGCGCGTGCCCTCCTCGAAGAGAATGAGGCGAGACTCGATCAGTTTAAGCAGCAGCATCGAATCACCTCGATCTCCCTCGCGGATCGTCAGAACTTGATCGCGCAGAGCATCTCCACCCTCACCGAGAAGACGAAGCGTGCGGAGGCGGATCTCTACGCGATCGAGTCGATCTACGAAGAGGCCAAGGCCCTCCGCGCCGGGGGTCAATGGGCGACCGCCTCGCTCGTAGAGTCAGACCAACGCACCACATTTGATGAGCTCGTCGCGCTGCATGAGAAGGCCCTCCAAGACCGGCAAGAGCTGACCACGCGCTACGGCCCCCGTCACCCTCAGATGATCGCTGTGGAGGGGAGGATTGTGTTGATCGAAGAGCGCCTCGACAAACTCAGCCAATCGCTCCTGAGTGGCCTGAGGGCCAAGCGTGACGCCGCGCGGCGCACAGAGGCGAAGCTTCGAGCGAGCCTCTCAAAGGAGAACGAGCGCGCGCTCAAGCTGGGCCGTCTCGAGCCTGAATACAGGGCCCTCGAGCGTGAGGCGACCACCGCGGCGTCGACCTATGAAGTGCTCGCTCGTCGCGATGCAGAATTGGGCGTATCAAACCGGGTCGAGCGAGAGAGCAAGCCTCCAGTCGAACTCCTCGATACTGCAACCGTCACCAAAGAGCCCGTCCGGCCGCGAAAGCTTCTCATTTTGCTCGCGTCGCTGCTCACGGGTTTGGTCGTGGGCTCCGTGATCGCCCTCAGCATCGACCTACGAGACCAGCGAATCCGGGGAACCTCCGACCTCGCGCGGGTCCTCGAACCTTTTGGGATGCAGATGCTCGGTCACGTGCCCGTCATCCAAGCCAACCCGGAATTTGCGCCCGGCAATATGAGGGCTCAAAAACGTTTCCGCGACCTGTACACCTACTACCGACCGCAATCACACATCGCGGAACGCTGTCGCGCAATTCGAACCTCGATCACATTCAGCCTCGACGGCATCCAATGCCCGGTGCTCCTCGTCACCTCTCCCGCGTCAGGGGATGGAAAGAGTTCGTTCGCGATAAACCTGGCCACAAGCTTCACTCAGGCCAAGCGGTCGGTGTTGGTGATCGGTGCCGACATGCGGCGCCCGAGGCTTCACTCTCTCTTCCCTCCAGAGCAACATCAAGAGACTTTCGGATTGTCCTCAGTCCTGTCTGGTGCGGCGTCAGCCGATGAGGCTCTCCGTCATCACCTCACCGAATGCCCTGAGCGGCTTTCGCTGCTGAGCTGCGGGCCGATCCCGGAGAACCCGGCGGAGCTCCTGGGGAGTCCTGCGTTTCGAGAGACGTTGGCCACGCTGCGACGTCGGTTTGACGTCATCATCATCGACTCACCGCCCGTTCTCCCCGTTGTAGATCCGGTCGTCATCGCCGGCGTCGCCGACGCGGTCATCATGGTCGCCCGATGCCGCACGACCACACGCGAGCAGCTCCGGGTCGCTCTCACAGAGCTCCGGCAGGTCGACACGAATATCCTCGGTGTTGTGCTGAACGATCTGTCCGACTCGGATCGGGAGGGCGGATACACCTACGCGCAGAGCTATTATCGCGACGATGACACCGCCTTGATCGAAGAGCCGGCCCAAACCACTAGCTCCTAGGGAAGCACTCACCCCGCCTTTTTTCCTTCCTTGGACGGACTCCCGCTGCGCGCCTCCCCTGGGGCCGGCGCGGGTCGGCCCCGGCCCCAGGTGGCGCTGGACCGACGCCCGCGCGACGTGAGACTTCCGCCCGCCTCCCCTGGCTCCCGTCCACGCTGCGGGGGCGTACGAGACCGGGAACACGTGGTGAGGCTGATGCGTTCCCTCTGATGGTGCCGGAGAGTACACTCGCACAGATGGCGGCCCGAGGCCCAGACCCCTTGCAACCGGGATTCATCCGAACCCCGGCGACCACCGCGAGCGTGCGGCCGACTGTGGCCCGGGTCGACACCACCGCGCTCATCGACAACATGCGGGCGATTCGTCGGGTGGTCGGCGATGACGTGCGAGTCCTCGGTGTCGTGAAGGCGGATGGCTACGGCCACGGGGCTGTGCAGACCGCTCGGTGTGCGCTTGAGGCGGGCGCGTGGGGACTCGCGGTCAGCCTCGTGGAAGAAGGCGTCGAACTTCGAAGCGCCGGCATCACCGCCCCCGTCATGGTGCTCGGTGGCCCCTTCCCGGGCAGTGAGCCCCTCGTGGTCGCCTGCGGCCTTCGACCCGTGGTTTGGGACGTCGAACACCTGCGCCGACTCGCGAGTGCCGCGCGCGCAGCCGGTGGCCGGTGCGCCGTGCACCTAAAAATCGACACGGGGATGTCTCGACTCGGCTGTCTCCTTGAAGAGCTTCCTGCCGTCCTCGATTGTTTCACGACGGAGTGCGCAGATGTCCTCGATCTCGAAGGCGTCATGACGCACCTCGCCTGCGCCGATGAGCGTGACGACGCGCCCACGTTGCGCCAGCTAGATGTCTTCACAGACGCGCTGTCCGTCTTTGAGCGACGCGGTCTGCATCCGACCATTCGCCACGTCTGCAACAGCGCGGGGCTCTCCCGCTTTCCGAGCGCGCGTTATGACATGGTCCGCCCCGGTATCGCGATGTACGGAAGCGCTGGCAACACCGACTATCTCCTCGACGGAATTCGACCTGCCATGACCGTCGCCTCCCGCGTCTTCGGGCTTCGCACACTCCCCAAGGGCGCGCAGGTGTCGTACGGACACACCGCGACCTTGATTCGAGAATCGGTCATCGCCATCGTGCCCGTGGGCTATGAGGACGGCTACCCAGCCAACCTCTCCGGAAGCGCGCACGTGCTCGTCCAGGGGCGGCGATGTCCGGTGGTCGGCCGCGTCACGATGGACACCTCGCTCATCGATGTCACGGAGATTCCGAACGCTCGGGTTGGCGACGAGGTCATCTTGCTCGGTCGTCAAGACACGGAGAAGATCGCGGCCCATGATCTCGCGTCATGGTCTGGCATCACGACCTACGAGGTGCTCTGCGGCATCTCCAAGCGGGTCCCCCGGTCCTAGCCGCGTCCCCCCCTCCGCTCACGGCGTCGGCATGGGGTTCTCAAGCCATGTTGGATACGCGGCCATCGCCGCCAGCGAGTCTGGACTCAAGGGCCATCCCCAGGCCGCAAAGAACGGACCAAGATCACGTTGCACCGCCGCCGAAAATGCGAGCGCGTACTCGGACGCGCGCATCTGCGTGTCCCAGGTCGTCGACTGCGGGAGCGGATAGTACAAGTCCTCGAACATCGAGATGTGCGGCGCCCATCCAAATCCCTCCTCCAACTGCAGATACGTCTCGAGGCAGGTCCACACGCTCCAATCCTGCTCAAAGTTCGCTCCTCCGACGAGGTACGCGTCCACGCGAGCCTGACGATCAGAGGTCATGAGCGCCTCGTGTGCCATCGCGCGGGGAATGCCGAGCACCTCCTCCGAGGCGTAGACCGACCACAGGTTGACGGTGCACTCCGTCGCGCCCGGCAGCTGCATCAGGTTCCACTGGTGGTTGTGCCCGAGCTCATGGAGCACCCCCCACTCCCCTGAGGTCTGTAGGCCCGCCAGATCGACAAAGCCGGGCGCCGCGTCCACGTTGGCCATGATCGGATAGCCCGAGTGCATCCATCCCGCGCTGATTTGACGATCCGCAACGATCACCTCCGCCCGCGGTCGATCCAGCGGGATCGCAGACAGCGTCGCGTCTGCGTCGAGGACCTGGTCCCACACGGACATCAATGCAAGGGGGGCCTCCAGCGTACGAATCAACTCGGACGGCACGAAGAACGCGACCTTGGAGGTCTCCAGTGAGGCCCAAGGCGCGGGAGCCTCACGCGCGGTGAGCCATGCATTCTCGGTCGTCTCCCCCGCGACGAATCGAGGTGCCTCGTAGGCGCCGTCAATTGTCACTTCGACCGCGCCCGCGTCGACCCCCACCGGGACCCGGATCACGACGGGGCCTCCAAAGCCGCTCGCGAGCGCCACCGCGTCTGCGTCGAGGGCTCGGCTCACGAGCAACTCGGGTACTCGCTCCCATTCATTGAGGCTCCAGAGTAGATCCGAGTGCACGCCAATCTGCACCGAGAGCCCCGCGCCGACCCCCTCGCTGGCCGTCGTCACACGGATGGCTTCGCCGGCCTTCGCGTAGAGCCCGGTGGTTCGCCACACATCGGCTTGCGCGCCCGCATAGAGATAACGGGGATCCCTACCGTCGTAGCTGCCATCGATGGTGAGGGTCTTCGAGATCTCGCTCGCCCCCGTCAACACGGTCCCAGGATAGTCCGAGACCGACTCGTGCGCCTCGACCAAGTCGGGGGCTCGCTCCGCCTGGAGCTTCATATCAATCCTCAGGGCCAGCGCGCGGTCCGGCTGTTCGAACTCGTTCACGGGGCTCGTGCGGGTGGGCACCACGTCTCCGTAGGCGTCTGCGAACGCCTCTGCGCGACAAAAGAAGCCGTCGAAGGTCGAAACTAAGAGCTCGTCAAGTCCAACCTGCCCCGCCGCGCGCGCGAGGTCGGCGTCTGCGTCCCCCAGGGTTGCGCCGCCGGTGTGGGCGTCCGCGAGCGCCTGGAACGCCGCCGATGCGTTGAGGACATCCGCTGGAGGGTCGGCGCTCACCACGTCCACCCCGCCCACGCTCTGTTGCACAGCCACGATTCCCCCCTCGTAGATCA
>CALKDV010000291.1 GCA_938084085.1 uncultured Nannocystaceae bacterium | reverse complement strand
GGCGACGGCAACGGCGACGGGGGAACAGACGGGGCCTCCGACTCCGGTGGCGACGCGACAAGCGCCGAGGCCGAGACAGGTGCGGCGTCGTCTTCGTCCGGCGATGGCGGCTCAGTTGCAGCCTCTGATGGATGTGGCTGCGAGGTCACGCCGCGCCGCACCGGGCTTGGATGGCTCGGTTTTATTCCGCTGATGTGGGTCCGACGACGCCGCTCCCTAGACACATAATCCGAATCCCCCGTCACCGCGAAAACCTCCGATGCGACGATCCGGCAGTCGTGCTGCAGTCCTCCGAGGACGGTTCGTGCCACGACTCGCGTGGTTTTGTTCGTGGGGTGGTCGAACGGCTCACTCGCCGGGGCAGCCGTAGTAGCCCTCGGCGGTCCCCGAGGTCGGCGGCTCCACATCCCAGTCAAGAATCTCCAGTGCGCAGCGAGCCAACGCGTCCTGGACTCCGTCGAGGATCATCCCGTCGCCGAGGACCTCCTCGCCCATGCCGCGAGCGAGCGCGAACACCCTCAGCGTCGCCTCAATCTGTGCGCTGACCGGCCACGTCACGGTGTCGGGTTGGACCACCGTGTAGTCGGCTGCCAAGTGCAGATACGTTCGCGCTCCGTCCTTTTCCTGCGCGACTTTGGTATAGACCTGTGTGGGCTCCACGCCCTGCGCGTCCATGCTCAGCCCGCCCGTATACCAGTTCGTTTTGCAGGCCATGGGCGAGAACTTAAAGTCCGCCTGGGTGTGGATACCGGAGCCCATGTCCGGCGCGTAGTACAGGGCTGCCGGCTTGCCTTGAGCGCTCCCTGACTCCAGAAAGTAAAATGCCGGCGTTGTGTCTTCTGCGTTGGTGTATGCCAGCACGATCGAGATCGGTGAAAAGCGAGCGATGTCGAGGTGGCGAGCGCCTGTGATCAGGTCGACTCGGCCGACGGTTCGAGCGCTCCCAAAGGCGTTCTGGTAGTGCTCCAAGGTCTCGTCGATCGAAAACAGCAGATGGTCGCTCGCTTTGACCACCCCAAGCTGGGTCCAGATCTTGTCGGTCGGGTTCTTTGATTGGGGCAGCGTCACGCGCACCGACTGACAATCCTTGCCCTTCCAGTCGGCCTCAAAGGGCTCAACCCGATGATGCCGTGCGACGATGGAGTAGATGATGTGCTCGCCGACCTTGGACTGCTGCGTGGCCAGCGCCTCTTGATGCTCGACAGAGAGTTCCCCGTGGATCTGCTTGGCGAGACGGTCAAGTCCAAGGCGCGGATCGTCGAGCTTCCAGAGCAACTCAAGCCTCCGCTCGACATCAGCACGATCAATCGTATCGTCGGGGAGGGTCTTGCGCAGCAGCTCGTGAAGCAGGCTCGAATCGGCCAGAAGTTCTTGGATGATCTTGGAAGACATCGCGTGAACGGTATCAGCCGACGTTCACAACGCGCGAGTCTTCACCCGCGCAGCCTAGGATGCTCCCGAGGCCATCTCGTCGCTGCGAGACTACACTGAAGGCGTGCGTGAGCCCGTCGCGCCGTGCTCCATGACCTCCTCGCAGGTCCGCTCCGGATTTCGTCTTCGCTTCCGCGACAAATCATCTCTGCCTTCGCAGCGACACCATCACAGCAGCACCCGCGGTCCCCTCGGGCCGATAGGACCCACCATCACGGTTGCGGTAGGGGGTACCGGGGTTTTCGGGGCTCCTTCCCCACCGACAATCCCTACGCTATGCTCCTCCCGTGCGAAGCCCCTGGGTGCGCCGAACCATCGTGCCAGTACTGGCCTTCGCCCTGCTTGCGTGGGTCATCCACCGTCACGGCGGGATCGAGCTGATCAAACAGATCATCGACCTGGTGGGTTGGCAATGGCCCCTCTTGTTGCTCCCCGTGGTCCTCATCGGGCTCCTCACCATCCTCGCGTATCGCACCGCCCTGCCCGGTCGCGGCAAGGCAGTCCCCCTGTGGCCGCTCATCCAAGTCGAGCGCTCGGGGACCGCGCTCAATACAATCTTGCCCTTCGGAAATAACAGCAGCCACATCATCAAGATAGGTCTGCTGAGACACTGGTACTCGTCGGAGGAGATCGCGTCTGCCGGGGTCTGGTGCGCGGTCGCGACCGGCGCCTCCAATATCTACGCCGCCATTGGACCCCTGGTCTGCCTGGCCGTTGGCTTCGGCGAGCCCGGGGTCGTCTTGATCCTGGCGGGCATCTCCATCGTGATGTCACTGCCGATGATCACAGCCTTGATGCTGGTGGGCAAAGGCCTCACCGCCAGGGTCACGCGGCTGCTCACGCTCGTCCCCGTCAAATTCCTCGCACGTCGCAAAGACAAAATGCTCGCTTGGGCCAGTCGGCTCGACACCCACATCGCCTCGGCCACCGGCGAACGCCGCGCCGACTTCGCGGTCCTTATGCTCTATCGACTGTTGAGCCAGGTGGTCCGGCTGGGCGAGATCTGGCTGGTGATCGAGGTCCTCAACCTCCCCGGAGGCCTCTTGGCAGCGTTGCTCTACCACGCCCTGAATCGCGCGGTGTTGCACATCTTAATTTTTGTACCGGGTCGCATCGGCGTGATGGAAGCCATCTCCCAAGAGGTGTTTGAGATCCTCGGGTTCTCGGGAGAGGCGGGCTTGCAGATCGCGCTCGTCTTGCGCCTTCGGTTTTTGATGAAACTCGTCATTGGCTACACGGCGATGGCGAGCTTGCCCGGAATCGCGGAGAAATACCCCGCGAAGGATCGCGACAACGACGAGGCCGCAGGTGCGCCCGACCCCCCTCCCGTGGACGGCTGAGCTCTGGTCTGGACGCCCGACCTCAGTGGGCGATCCGCGAGAGCAACGCGTCGAGCTCCGGCGCGCCCATGCGACGCGGGTTGTTCCCGAGTCGCTCCACGTTGACCTGCGAGGCCAACCACCTGCGATCATCCGCCTCCCCAGCCCCCAGCGCGCTCAGATTCAGCACCAAGTCCAGACGACACATCAGGTCGTTGAAGCGCCGCTTCGCGTCCTCAGGGTCGCGTCCCCCGAGCAAGCGAACCACCGTGGCCATCACCTCGCGCACGTGCTCAATACCGCGGGGGTCGACCACGTCCACCTCGCTCGTCTTCGAATTGAATACGAGCATCTCACCGAGACTCGTGGCCACCGCGTGACCGTGGGGCACGTCCCACCGGATCGTGAGCCCGTAGGAGAGCGCGTGGCAAGCGGTCGTCTTCGAGACATCGATGGCCCGCCCCGCCCAGTTGGCGGCCTCGCACATACCGAGCCGTGACTCCGGCGTAGGCGCGAGCACCGCCGCTTCGAGGTGCGCCATCGCCCGGGCAATGGCGGCGCTGGCGTGTGCGCGAGAGGCCTCGGTCGAGCCCACCGCCCACAGCGACTCGATCCCCTGACACAACGCGTCCACCCCCGTCGAGGCGGTGATCGCCGGGGGCAAGGAGGCGCACAGATCCGGGTCGACAAGCGCCCAGCGGGGCCGCAAGGAGGGGTGCGCCACCGAGTATTTTTGTGTGCCCTTGTAGACCGTCGCAAAGTGCGTGGCCTCGCTGCCCGTGCCGGCCGTGGTTGGGATTAAAATCAGCGTGGCGTCTGTCGGTGCCAGCGTGGCGCCCGCGGGAAGCAATTCACCGAGTGGTTGATCTTGGGCTGCGGCCGCGGCCAGGAGCTTGGCCATGTCCATCGCCGATCCCCCGCCGACCCCGATGATCACTGGCGGTCCATGGACCGAGGCTCGCTCGACCGCGTCGAGCCCGGCGGCCACCTCCTCCACCGTGGGGTTGGGCGAAAAACCGTTCACCAGCTCGACCGCAAAGCCATCCAGCTGCGGCTCGATCGCGGCGCGAGCGCCAGAGCGCGTATAGGATCCTGCGCCAGTCACCAACACGAGCGCGGTAGCGTCGATCGTCTTCAGCGCCTCACCGAGACGCGCGACCGCGCCAGGGGCGATGATGGTGGTGGTGCCCATCTCGTCGCTGGAATCAGCCATCGCGCT
>CALKDV010000290.1 GCA_938084085.1 uncultured Nannocystaceae bacterium | reverse complement strand
ACGGCGACGGCGACGGCGTCATCCCTGATTACGGCCCGGCCCGTGGCGACTTTGCCATTCGTCAAGTCGAAGTGTCGCAGTCCATCGCGCAGCCAGTGTGGGTAGAGGGCAGCGATGTCGCGCCCTCGGAGCGCGCCGTTCAGTTTGTGCGCAACCGCTTCATGGTGATCCGTGCGCTCTGGAGCCTCCCCCAAAACTGGAGCCCGCGACCGATGATGGCGAAGTTGCACGTCACGCTGCCCGGCGGCATCGAAGAATCGTTCGTTGACTACCTCACGCTCACCGGGAGCCCCGTGGTGCCCGAGGCGGACTCGTCCGAGGTCCAGCTCGGCGAGAGTTTCTTTTGGCGCATCGACCCCGACCTCGTGGAACCTGGCCTCAACTACCGCATCGAGGTGCTCGAGGCGACCGACGCATCCGCGATCCCCGAGTCCACCGGGAGCAACGTCTACCCACCCGAGGGCGACACTGATTTGTTCGTCAGCAGCGAGCGGTCTGTCCTGAAGGTCGGCCTTGTAGGGGTCCGCTACAACGCGAACGGCTGCGTCTCAGACACCAGCGACCTCACCGCCGAGGGCCCCCGCGCCGAGGAGTTCGAGGCCCTGCGCGCGGGATTCGAGGCGTGGAACGCCGTCGAGACCGACCAGACCCAAATCGACACGTCGATCTCCGTGGACATTGACTACCCCGTCGGCAGCGTACAGGACCTGCTCGGCGTGGTCGGCCAGATTCGCGCCCAGTACGCCAGCGCCGTTCCCGACGCCTTCTTTTATATTGTGTGGGATGACTGCGCTCCTGCGCCGGGCGGGGTGCTTGGCATCGCCCCTGTGGGCAATGAGGACCCAACCCCCGAGGGCGCTGCGTTCCGTTATTCCTCGGGGCTGTGGAACCCGCGGAGCAACGGCGCCTTCATCCAGGAGTCGGTCAACACGGCCGTGCATGAGGTGGGCCACAATCAGGGAGCCCCGCACGCGCCGTGCGGTGTGGGAAGTTCCGATCCCAACTACCCTCACGCGGGCGCGTCCATCGGGATCCGCGGCCTCGACCCGCTCGACGGGACGACCTATCTACCCAGCCAGCACACAGATTTCATGAGCTACTGCCGCCCGTACTGGGTGTCGGATTACCGGTGGCGCAAGAGCTTCAGCCACCAGACCACCATGACAAGCTGGGGGGGCGCGGACATGGGACCCGGACCCGAGACTGGCGACTTCCAGGGGGCGGCCTTGATCGGTCTGATCACGCCAAGCGGTGACGAGGATCAATGGTGGGTGAACTCGCGCGACGTCGCACCTGCGGGCGCAAGCTTTTTGTCCGACGTGGCCATCGAGGTGGATTCCCCCGCGGGGACGCTGCGGGTGCCGACGCAGGTCTTGGATGTGCCCGACATCCCGGGCGCGTTCATGGTGGAGATCCCGCTGTACGGAGACCTGGACCCGCAGAACATCCAGGCGCTTCGGCTGCAGGGTCGCCTGATGGATTTTGAGGTGGCCTCGCCTGAGATCACGGACCACCGAGACCTCCAGTTCCGTGTGGAGCGCGAGCCCTTCTCCCAGTTCCGGGCCGGCGGCAACTAGAGAGCGCGGCAGCTCCCGCATCTCAGGGGACGGCGCGCGTTCGGTAATTCCTGTATGGTTCGACGGCTCTGGGACGTTCAGCATATTTCGCCGCGCGGCACCTCATCACACTCGTGGCGGTCCTGGTGGGGCTTTTGTCGTCGGTGGCCTACGCCGCCGGCGAACAAGAGTCCCGCACCGAGATCCTGTTGATGACGATGGGGCCGGGTGAGAGCCTCTACGCCCAAGGTGGCCACGCCGCGCTGATGGTCGCCCAGATGCGCGGCGCCGAGGTGGTCCACAGCGACGTATACAACTTTGGCGACACCGACTGGGAGGACGAATCGCTCCCTTGGAAGTTCCTCACCGGCACCTTGGACTTCCGGCTCGACAAGCCGGGAGACATGTACAAGGTGGCTGAGGACTACGGCTACTACCAAAACCGCGATGTGGTCTTGCAGCAGCTCGCGCTCACGCCATCCCAAGCCCGCGAGGTCGCGACCAGGCTCGAGTCTACGCTGGCACCCGACCGGCGCGGCTATCGGTACCACTACGTCGACGCCATCTGCACCACCAAGATAAGGGACCTGCTCGACGAGGTGCTCGGCGGCCCGATTCGCGCGCAGCTCGAATCCAAGGTCGATCCCATGACCATCCGGGACTACCAGCGTCGGGCCTTCGACGGCTATCCGCTCGCGGGCTTCGGCGCAGACCTGTTGATGGGTCGGCGCAACGACGTACCCATTGACGAGTACCGCTCTTTGTTCCACCCAGACGCGATGCGGGCGCGGTTCCAAAAACTGAGGGTGCCCGATCCGGGGGGTGGGAGCGAGGATGTCCCGCTGGCGAGCGCGCCAAAGATGCTCGCCGGTCGTGACGGACCCCCGCTCGCGACAGGCCAGACATTGGGTGGTGCCTGGGTGTTGGGGCTGCTGGCCTTGGTGTTCGCCGTGAAGGGCGTGCAGGTTCGAAAGATGAAGGCGGCGCCAGATCAGCGCACGCGCGCGCTTGGACGATGGTCGCTCGGTTGGAGCCTCGTGTGCGGATCAATGTCGCTGGTCGTCGTGACGGTGATGATGA
>CALKDV010000289.1 GCA_938084085.1 uncultured Nannocystaceae bacterium | reverse complement strand
CCCAGTTCGCAGAGGACGCGGGACCCATGGCTCATCCGATTCGACCCGATTCGTATATCGAGATGAACAACTTCTACACGGTGACCGTGTACAACAAGGGCGCGGAGGTCATCCGCATGCTGCACACCCTCCTCGGTGAGGTGGGGTTTCGCCGGGGCATGGATCTGTACTTCGAGCGCCACGACGGACAGGCCGTGACCTGCGACGAGTTTGTCGCGGCGCTCGCGGACGCGAACCATCGAGATCTGCAGCAGTTCAAGAACTGGTACAGCCAGGAGGGGACACCCAGGGTGGAGTGCACGCATCTTTATGACGCCAAGGAGCGGCGTTTGACGCTGACCCTCTCGCAGTGTGCACCGGTGAACGTTGCCCCTGAAGAGTATCTGCTCCGACACATCCCCATTCGGCTCGGGCTGCTCGACGAGGCGGGCGCCGGCATCCCGTGGGAAGACGTACAAGTCACGGACTCTCACGGAGAGGCGGTGAGGCTCGAGGAGGGCGTGTTTGAGTTGAGAGAGACGTCGCACACGCTCCATGTGACGGGGCTTGCGGCCATGGCGACGGCGTCGGTGGCTCGACATTTCTCTGCGCCGGTGCATCTTGAGCAAGCGGATGACGCCGCTCGACTGGCGTTCTTGATGGCCCACGATGAGGATCCCTTCAACCGATGGGACAGCGGTCAACGGCTCGCGACCCGGGAGATGCTTCGCTTGGCGGCGGCGTTCGACACGGGCGAGGAGGTGGTGGTGAACCCGCAGTTCGAGGAGGCCTGGCACCGGGTGCTGCTCGACGACTCGCTCGACCCCGCCATGAAGTCCCTCGCGCTCGAGTTACCGAGCACACGCACCGCTGGACAGGCTCAACAGGTGCTCCGGCCAGAGGCGTTACATCAGGCGCAGCGATTCATGGCCAGGCGCCTCGGGGGTGTCGGCGAGGAGGCGCTCGAAGAGATTATCGCGGCCGGAGAGGCTCGCTCCTACGAACTCACCGGGCCTGCGATCGGCCACCGTAGACTCGTGAACCTCGCGTGGGGTCTTCGCAACCTGGCCACCCCCGACCGAGTGGGGCCCCGGCTGATGGAGAGGTTGTTAAATGCGGACAATATGACGGACGCCTACGCGTCTTTGTGCATGTTGACCTCGCTCGACTCGGTCCGCTTCGCGACCCTCCGCGCAGACGGGCTCGCGCACTTTTACGACCGGTGGAGCCACGAGCCGCTCGTGGTTGACAAGTGGTTCCGGGCGCAGGCGGCGTCGAGCGCCGACGGGGCCCTGGACAAGATTTTAGCGCTCGCTGAGCACCCGGCGTTTGAGCGGAAAAATCCCAACCGTTTCCGCTCCCTCGTGGGTGTCTTCGGTGTGGGGAATCAGCGCCACTTCAACGCTGCGGACGGTCGCGGCTATGACTTCGTCGCCTCCGAAGTGTTGGCGCTCGATGGACTGAATCCACAGACCGCGGCGAGGGTGGTGGCCGCGTTCAACGGGGTTGGTCGACTCGATCCGCACCTGCGGGGGCTCGTCCGCGACCAACTCGATCGAATTTTGACCCACGGCGGGCTCTCCCGCGACGTGTTTGAAATCGTGAGTCGGACGTGGAACGCTGCGTTTGAGCCCGCGTCTGATGCTCAGTGATTCGCCGCGTGGAAGTCAGTCGCGGAGGCTTGGGCCCACCACGTTCTCCAGTGCGTGGGCAGCGACGCTCGGAGCGCGTCATCGAGGAGCGCGTTCGGTGAGAGGCGCGGGTACAGCTGCTCAAAGTTTTTGACCGTGGTGGGGGAGACTCGCCGATACAAGTGGGAAGGCATCACTTGTTCGTGGCCGTCGAGACCGGCCGCTGCGACGAGTTCTGCGAAGGCGGTGACCGTATGCTGGTGGTAGAGGCGCACGCGCTGGGCTTTGTCGGTCACATCGATGCCCCGTGCCAGCGCTGGATTCTGGGTGGCGACCCCGACCGGGCAGTCGTTGGAGTTGCAGCGTCGGGCTTGAATGCAGCCGAGGGCGAACATCATCGCGCGCGCGGCGTAACATACGTCGGCGCCGAGGGCTCGCGCGCGCGCGATGTCGAAGCCGGTGGAGATCTTACCGCCAGCGAAGACGCGGGTTTGATCGCGCAGCCCGCATGCGATGAGGGCGTTGTTGACCAAGGAGAGTCCCTCGTACAGGGGGGCTCCGATGCTGTCCGAGAACTCTAGTGGGGCTGCACCTGTGCCTCCTTCGCCTCCATCAACCGCGATGTAATCGGGCACGATTCCCGTGGTTTGCATGGCCTTACAGATGGCGAGAAATTCATGGGGGCGGCCCACACAGAGCTTGAATCCCACCGGCTTGCCTTCGCTCGCCTCTCGCAAACGTTGGACGAATCTCAACAGTCCCTCGGGATCTGAGAACGCGGCGTGCGCTGGGGGCGAGAGCACATCTTCACCGCGCGGGACGCCACGGATGTTGGCGATTTCGAGGGAGACCTTGGCGGCGGGGAGGATGCCTCCATGACCTGGCTTCGCGCCCTGGCTGAGCTTAATCTCCACCATCTTGATATTTGAATGGGCGACGCGCTCTGCGAAGGCGACTGAATCGAAATTTCCGTTGGCGGAGCGGCACCCGAAATAGCCTGTGCCGATTTGCCAGATCAGGTCGCCGCCTCCCTCGAGGTGGTAGGGGCTCACGCCTCCCTCCCCAGTGTTGTGCGCGAATCCTCCCGCCCGTGCACCCGCGCTGAGGGACTGGATGGCTCGATCGCTGAGAGAGCCAAAACTCATGGCGG
>CALKDV010000288.1 GCA_938084085.1 uncultured Nannocystaceae bacterium | reverse complement strand
GCCCTGAGCGCCCCGGGGCTCCGGTGGTCACGCCGCGTCACCACGCAGAGATCTCAAGAACTTTTATGGCTCGCGGCACCTAAAGTAGTGGCGGCCTTCGTTCCGCTGATACACTCTGCGCACGTGCGGGGCTTCGAGATCGGACGGCGGTTGTGTCTTGCGGGCCTGTGCGTGGGTCCCCTCATCGCTGCGGGCTGCGCGTCCGGCTGGGACGGGGGCCGGGTCCATTACAAGTCGTGGCAACCAGCGTGGAAGGGGATGGACCGAGACGCCACCTTTCGGGTCGGAGACCCGGGCGAGGGGTGGAAACCCCACCGCGAGCGTGGCGTGCAAGTGGCGTGGTCGAAGGGAAAAACCCCCGCGCTGATTCAGGTGCGCTCGCAGTGCGACGAGCATGGAGACAGCGACCTGGCGTCGTTTACCGACCATCTTCGGATCGATTTCGGGCAGTGGGACATTCAGTCGCAGGAGGCCATTGAAATCGTCGGTCGCGAGGGGCTTCGGACCCGCGTCCACGCCAAACTCGACGGTGTCCCTGTCCACCTCGAGCTCGTCGTTTTGAAGAAGAACGGCTGTTTGTTCGACGCGCAATACATCGCGAGTCCCTCAGTGTTTGACGCCGGGCTTGGGAGCTTCGAGGCGGTGCTCCAAGGATTCGCGTTTCCGTTGCGAGGGAAGGGCCGTCGTTGACCGGGCTGCTCCGACGCATCGGCGGGTCACTCAACGACTTTTTTCGTTGGTCCGGGGGGCTGTTCATCCTCTTCCTTCGCGCGGTGTGGGTCGCTCCTCAGCGGCCCATCGGCGTCTCCGACCTCTCCCACCAGACGCTCACCGTGGGTATTCGCTCCATGCCGATGGCGACCTTGATGTCGCTGTTCGTTGGGATGATTTTGGTGTGGCAGTTTGGGGAGGCGCTGGCGGATTTCGGGGCCAAGCAGTCGCTGGGCTACGCCTCTTCGCTCGCGCTCGTGCGGGAGCTGATCCCGGCGCTCCTCGCCGTCACTGTGGGATCGAAGATGGCGACCGGCATGACCGCGGAGCTCGGTTCCATGAAGGTGACGGAGCAGATCGACGCCATCGCGTCTCTCGGGGCTGATCCCGTGAAGAAGCTGGTCTGGCCGCGGTTCTTCGCGGCCACCCTCGCGATGCCGCTGCTCGTGGCGTGGGGCAACATCATGGCGCTGCTCGGAGGGATGTTTATCTCTGACGCGGTCTTCGACGTCCCCGCAGGCTATTTTTACGAGACCTATATCGACGAACTGATCCCGATTCACTACATCTCCGGCATCGTGAAGGCCACGGTGTTCGGGGCCATCGCGGGGATCATTGGCTGCTACCAAGGGTTCATGACCAAGTTCGGCACGGAGGCGGTCGGTCTCGCGACCACGGAGACCGTCGTCGCGGTCTCCATCGCCGTCGTGATCGCCGATTTCGCCTTGACCACGCTCTTCCTCCCCATCTGATGTCTGCCACAGATCCACCCCCGATTATCTCCATGCGAGGCGTGTCGAAATCCTTCGGCGCGAACGTCGTCTATCAGGGCATGGACATCGACGTCTATCGCGGCGAGACGTTGACGATCCTCGGGGGCAGCGGCACGGGGAAATCGGTGGCGCTCAAGCTGATGATCGGGCTGCTTCGGGCGGAGGAGGGCAGCGTGCAAGTCAACGGTGAAGAGGTGTCCGAGATGGGCGCGGAGTCGCTGCGTAAACTGCGACAAGACCTCTCTATGGTGTTTCAGGGCGGGGCGCTCTTCGACTCCATGAGTGTCCTTGAGAACGTGGGGTACGCGCTCACCGAGCATACGCAGATGTCGGATGCGGAGATTCTCGACCGCGCGGAGGAGTGTCTGGAGATGGTGGGGCTCGGCCTCAGCGAGAACCCCGATATCCTGGAGAAGTTCCCTGCCAACCTGAGCGGCGGCATGCGAAAACGAGTGGCGCTGGCGCGCTCCATTGCTATTAAACCAGCGGTTATCCTCTACGATGAGCCCACCACGGGGCTCGACCCACCGAACTGCGATCGCATCTCGATGATGATTCGACACCTTCAAGAGCAACTCTCCGTGACCAGCGTTGTGGTCACCCACGACATCGACACGGCGTTCCACGTCTCCGATCGCATGGCGATGCTGCACGAGCACCGCTTCCCGTGGGTCGCGCGAACGGAAGATTTTCGGCAAATTCGAGATGAGGTGGTACGAGACTTCATCGTACGGAGGACCCGATAATGGCAAAGCGTAAGGACGAAGCGCGCGTCAATCTCATCGTCGGAGCGTTCGTGACGACGATGTTCGGACTCTTGGTCTTCTCCATGTTCGTCATCGCGACGAGCGAGGGGTTGCTCGAGGCGAAGGCCGATATCTACGCCGACTTCCGCACGGTGACGGGGCTCACGCGCAACAGCCCCGTGCAGCTTGCGGGCACCAAGATCGGTGTCGTCAAAGAGATCGGCTTCGCTTCACCGAGCTATCCGTGCAGCCCGACCACCGAAGACCTCGGTCGTTTTGGCAGCGGCCGGACCGATGATTGTGACGCCTCCTTGTTTTGCGCGGCGGAGGCGGTATGCGCCGAGCTGGAGGTGTACACCGGCCTCGATCGCAACTACGAGCCATGTACCGCGGAGGATGGCTGCCGAGAGGGCGAGATGTGCGTGACGAAGATGTTCACACGACGATATCGGCGCGTGAAGTGGACGGGCCCTGAGGGCGTGTGCGTCCCCTACCAAACGTCGCACCAGCGGGTGCGGGTCACCCTTGAGGTCTCGGAGGAGAAGCTGATCCATATTCGCGACGACTCGCGGGCGACGATCACCTCGAACGGAGTGTTGGGGGACCAACTCATCAACATCACCGTGGGGAAAGGCGAGCCCATCGCCGACGGCGGAACAATCCAGGCGACGCCGTCACTCATGGAGGAACTGTTGTTCTTCAAGGATCGCTTTGAGGGCATCACCGAGGATCTCGACCGGAGCCTCGCCGGGGTCGCAGGCCTGTTTGATGCGCTCAACGACGATCGCACCAAGGGCGACCTCAAGGGGGTGCTCGCCAACGCCAACGAAATCTCGCGCCAGATCGCGGAGGGCGACGGCCTCGTGGGCGCCCTGTTCAACGACCCCGAGTACAAGGCTGAATTCTCCAAGACCCTGCGTCATGTACGTCATGGGGTGCAGGAGGTGGATGGCGCGCTGACCAGCATGGGTCGCGAGGTCACGCCGGCCGTTCGCGACGTGCGCGGCACCCTGCGGCGGGTGAACAAGACTCTCGAGACCATCAACGACCCCGAGAATCAGGCCGTCGTCTCGCGGCTGCTGCATGACGACGCGCTCGGTGAAGATGTGGCGGAGGCGATCACCGCCGCCTCGGACGCGCTCGTCGTGGGCAAGCAGACGCTCGTGGAGGTGGAGACCGTGGTCGCTGAGGTGCGGACCTCCCTCGCCTCGGGAGAGGGCACGCTCGGCAAGCTGCTCAAGGATCCCAAGGCCTACGACGATCTCGTGAAAGTGCTCGGCAACATCGAGCGTAACAACGTGATCAAAAAGCTGGTGAGATTCGTGGTGGAGCAAGACGAAGCAAGCTCCTCTGCCGCGCCGACCGTAGGGACCACGCCCGCGGCATCGGGCGGGTCGGCGGTGTCCTCCGAGTAGGTACCGGAGGTCGCGGACGCGCACGAGACCGCTACGAGCAGGGGCGTTCTCTATCGATCCGCGCGCGTTCATCGACCCGCGCGAGCAGGTCCAAGATGAGCGCCGTGACCTCGGGGATGTACTCTGCGGTCACCGCGTGGGTCGCCTCCTCGATAATGTCGAAGGCGGCGTTAGGAATCTGGGCCGCGGTGCGCCTAAGGACCGCGAGGGGGACGAAGCTGTCGTTGGCCCCCGCGATCACCTGTGTGGGGATCTCAATGGTTGGCAAAAGGTCCGCGCCGTCGTGGTCGTTGGCCTCCTCGAGCATGCTCAAAAACAGCTCGGGGTGGATGCGCGAGAGATCACCCATGTAGCGCTCGAGATAGCTCGCGGGGAGGCGTCGGCCGTTGACCGCGGTGATCAGCCCAATCTCCGTGGCGAGGCGGTGGGGCACGAGCGCCCTCCACATGTCGTCCGTGACGCGACGGGCGAATCGGGCGGCCCCGGCGAGCATGGGCAAGGCGTGGGCGAAGGCCTCGGTGCCTTGAAACGTCGACAGCGCCCGCCCCGAAGGACCGGCGATGTTGACGAGCCCGCGCACGCGCTCGGGATAGTTCCGGATGCACTCGAGCGCGACCTGGAACCCCATGGAGTAGCCAAGA
>CALKDV010000287.1 GCA_938084085.1 uncultured Nannocystaceae bacterium | reverse complement strand
TGAGTTCGAGTTGAGCGATGATGGTCTGACGGGCGTGATCCAAACCTACACCCGAGAGGCGGGTGTGCGGAACCTTGAGCGTGAGTTGGCCAAGATTGCCCGTAAAGATACGTCGTTGGCGGAGCCTCCACGGAGCCCAGTCCCTCTCCAGAGACATCGCTCAAACTCTCGGCCCAGATCGAGCGAGTTGCGACTCTCGATGCCCTCGGAACGACCGAACAACCGCGACCTGAACTCCTGGTGATCGGCCAAAGAGGGGCCCTCGGAGCGCCGGTTTTGAGCGCGATTACGCAGCTGCAACACCGCGGTGTTCGGGTCTGCTCTGCGGCGTCTCTCGTGAGCGACCTCGCGGGCTTCATTGCGATTGACCTCGCGTCGGTGGACTGGGTGGTCGGTGCCCTTGATAGGGTTCAAGGCCACGGAGCCTTGCCGCTCAAGCGGTTGATTGACGTGGCAGTGTCGCTTGTAGGACTCGCGATCTTCGCCAGCTTGAGTCCGTTGCTGTTCGTGATGGCGAAACTCAAATCACCAGGGCCGATGTTCTTCAGTCAGCCTCGCGTTGGACTCGGAGGAGAGGTCTTCAACATTTACAAGCTGCGTACGATGACGGTCGTCGAGAATACGGAGGGAAGATGGGCGAGCGAGGAAGAGGCTCGGATCTCCGCCGGGGGTCGATGGTTGCGTCAGCTTCGGCTCGACGAGTTGCCGCAGTTTTGGAATGTACTTCGCGGTGAGATGAGCGTTGTGGGTCCCCGACCAGAGCAGCCGAGCATCACGGAGATGCTTGAATCCTCCATCGAATATCTGCACTACCGCAACATGATTAAGCCTGGGATTACGGGGTGGGCGCAGGTCAAGCAGGGCTACGTTGACACGGCGGACGCGTCTATTAAGAAGCTGATGTACGATCTTTACTACGTGCAGAATTTCGGAATTATGCTGGACCTTGAGATCATGGTGAAGACCGCGTTCATCATGATCGCGCGTATCGGCGCCCGATAAACCGACACGTAGCCGTCGCGCGACGCTAGAACTCGATGTCGGTGGTGAGGCCGCGCGCCGCGGCTTCGCGCAGGACCGCCGCGGCCACATGAAGGTCTTGGGGGGCGACCCCCGAACTGTCGAAGACGGTCACCTCTTGGTCGGTTCGGCGACCCGGGTGGCGACCGATCAGCACCTCGCCGATGGGGATGATTTGATCTTCGGAGAGGACGCCGCGAGCTACCGCGTGCTGAAATTCCCCGATGCGGGCGGACTGGGCTGGGAGGTCCGCGAACAGCAGGGCCCCGCCCATGAGGGAGGGGTCGAGCTCTTGCTTGCCCACCGCGTCGGCGCCCATGGCCGAGAGGTGGGTGCCGGGCGCCACCGAGTCCGCTGGGATGAGGGCCTCGCGGGCCGGGGTGACGGTGGTGACGATGTCACTTCCGCGCACCGCCTCCTCGGGGGTCGCGACGGCGGTGAGGGTGCAGCCGAGGTCGGCGAGGTCGCGGCACAGGGCCCTCGCGCTGTCGAGGCTGCGACTCCACACCTTCACGGTCGAGAGCGATCGTCGGTGCGCCACCGCGCGCACCTCAAAGGCCGCCTGATGTCCCGCGCCGAGGACCCCGAGGGTGGAGGCGTCGGCGCGCGCGAGCCTGTCCACCGCGACGGCGTTGGCGGCGGCCGTGCGAAAGCCGTTGAGGTAGCCGGCGCTCACCAGAGCCCGCGGAAGTCCCGTCTCGGCGTCGAGCAAGAGGGTCGTGGAGCCGTGGTTGGGGATGCCCCGGGCGTGGTTGCCGGGGAAGTAGCTGCCCACCTTGAGCCCGAGCAGTCCCGCCGGGAGGTCTGTCGCGGTCTTCACCCCAAAGCCCGCGCCGGGGGCGTCGCCGTCGGCGTGGACCACAGGCATGATGTCGGTGCGACCCGCAGCCACCGATTCGAGGGCGCTCGACACCGCCTCGAACGCGAGGTCGAGCGTCAACACCTCGCGCACCACAGCTTCCGAGAGGACCGTAAGTTTCATGGGGCCGTTGTACACACAAAATAGCTGGCGCCCCAGGTGCGCCGGACTATTTCAAGTAAGCGCCACAGCGCAGGTCGCCGTCGGCCACCTCGTGCTCAGCGTCGTGCGGTGGAAACGCCGTCCGGTCGCAGAGGGCTGCGAAGATGTTGAGGATCTCCCGGGCGTCGTCGCTTTGTCGCGCCATGGGGCTCCCCGGGTGTCCGTTGAGCACCTTGAGCCACCCCTCGTAAGCCTTCATGCGGCCGAAGGCGCCCACAGTGTAGTCCCCGTCGATGAGGATGTTCTCGCCGGCGTCCCCGTGGCAACCCGAGCATCGCTGTTCAAAGGAGGCGGCGCCCGCGGCAGCGTCGGCGCCCGCCACGAGCGTATAGTTTTTGGGCGCGTCGGCGGAGAGCGTGAAGATTTGCTCGGGTCGGGGCAGCGTACCGTCTCGCACGCCGACCACGAAGCCCACCAGCGCCTCGATTTGTGTCGGGCTCAACACCTCCCCGAAGGCGGGCAAGGTGTCATCGCCGCGGGTGAACCACTCCACGAGCTCCGGGGGTGTTCGGGTGTCGGTCAGCAGGTTGGTGGCGCGTACATAGCTCTTGTTCTGGTAGTCGGGACCGTAGACGCC
>CALKDV010000286.1 GCA_938084085.1 uncultured Nannocystaceae bacterium | reverse complement strand
GCATCCGGCGCCCCCGAGGTCTCCTACGTCGGGCTCATTCGCCCTGGAACACAGCGACACCAGGAGGCGTTCTTTAGCGATACGCGATTTCGATTTACCGTCTTGTCCGACAAGTCCAATCTCCTCAACTACGAGTTGGTGCTTACGGGAGAAAACCCGACGAGCTTTGAGCTGTGGCTGACGACGGCCTTCCCTGATCATCCCAACGACCCCTATCTGACCGTGCGGAGCGTCGTCTCCCCCACCGTCTCGGAGAAGGCGCTTGAATCTTTCAACAAGGTGAAGGCGGCCAGCTTGATCATGATGCTGCGCAAGGGGACGCTGATGCGCGACCTCGTCGCTGCCTACTACCCCGACGCCAAAGAACTCGAGCTGTGGACCGAGGTTGGGGCGATCAAATCCGATCCGGACTTTAAGCACGACATGGAGGCCGCCGGCTTGACCGTGGGCGCCGATCTCTTCGAGTCTGGGCTGTGGCTTCAAAAGCCGACCATCGTCGACGGAGATGACCAGTCGACTCCCGGCTTCGAGGTCCTTCCAGGGATGGACCTCCGCTGCGAGACCTCACCGTGAGTTCGTCACGATGACAGGCCCAACGCTGGTACCAGAAGGTTCGCGACGCGCTCGGGCTCCCTGATCTTCGCGCGCTGGAAATACTCGGGAGTCTCGTGGGCGCTCTCTCCGGAGGACACCCGCGCGACTTGAACACGGATGGAGGCGCAATGAGCCTCCATTCCATGCTCGGCGAAGATCGCTTCGGCGCGGGCCCACCCCTCGATCGCGGCCTCCGTGTCTCGGGAGACGATGGCCAGCCCCGCCTCGATCACCTCCGCGTGGGCCTCAAGCACGGGGTTGCAGGTCTTCCGAAGCTCACGCGCACGCACCTTGGCGAGCCCAGCCCTCTTTGTATCCCCGGCGAGCGCTGCCAACAGATAGGTGCGCGCTTCGATCTCTTTGACGTTGTCTCGAATAAACGCCAGCTGATCCAGCGACGCTGGACCCATCGCCTCCACCGTCTTCCGACACAGCTCAAGGGCACCCTCAAGATCCCCCTTGGCGAGCGCGAGCGGAGCGGTCGCGTAAAACAGCCACACGTGCGAAAAAAGGTAGCGATCCGGCGACCACCCGTCGGTCGCTCGGTCGAGCGTCGCTTGCGCCTCTTCCAGGTTTCCGCTGATAAGCTCGACGATGGCGAGCATGGCGGAGAAGTCGATGGACAGCTGGAGGTCGCCGCAGTCTTGAGCGCGCTGCAGTCCCGGTACCAGCCGCGCTCTCGCCTGGGCGAAGTCTCCTCGCTGGATCAGCGCCCAGTTGAGGAACTCCTCCGCGGTGCTCCGCTCCCAGCTTGAGTCTGGGATTCCTTCCAGGCGCTCGATGAGGTCCAAAAAACCCGTCGCAGAATCGGACCAGCGTCGCTCAAGCCAGTGGGCGGAGCTCTCGCACAAATCGACATAGCCCTCCAACTTGGGGTCTTCAATTTTCTGGGCGAGCGCCTTGGCTCGGTCCCAGTCGCGCAGCGAGTCGACCCACCGTCCACCCAAATGAACGGAGACGACGGCTTGGTACGCGAGGGCGCGGGCGATCCGATAGGGTTCTCCCGCGTCGAGGGCGAGGCGTAGGTTCCGGGCCTGAAAGAGCGCGCCTACCAGCACCTCTTGGGTGGACAGTCCACAGACGACTGCGAAACACAGATCGATCTTCTCAAGCTGCTCGGCGGGAACGCGGACCGCCGGTCGAGCGTGGAACCTGCGGCCCCGGACCGCCGACCTGCCTCGCTCCCACACCAACGACGTGAGGGCCCCGGCTCTGCCCCGCGGCAACGCGAGCCCAAAGTCATCGAGGATCGACGCCAAGACATCGAGGCCGTCTTCGACGTGTCCGGTTTTGATCAGTGAATCAGCCGCTCTACGTTTGAACGATCGCCCCTCCTCTGGAGTGGTCTCTTGGGCGATCGCGAGCCAGAGATGCGCCGCCTCCTTGCCTCGCCCGACATCATTGAGGGCGTCGGCCAACAGGCGGCGGCGGTGGCTGTTCTCCTGAGGACCCGGACTTGAGTCGAGCGAGAGCGAGCGCCGGAGCAGCTCCACGGCGCGGTCAAACGCGAAGCTCTCGTAGGCGACGGAGGCGGCTTTGGCGGCGTAGCCCGCCGCCTTGACGTCGTCCCCACCTTGCTCGAAGTGTTCCAAAAGGACCTCAAACTCTCCTCGCCCGCGCTCGATCACCTCGCCCAGCTGCAGGTGCTGCTCCCGCAGCCTTGAGGGCGTCAAGTCGCTCACGACCGTCTCGCGGATCCGGTCATGAGCGCACTCCACCCACTCCGCCTCGTCGAGTTGAATCATGCCATCGCGATGTAGCTCGCCCAAGAGTTGCCGGATCCGAGCGTCGCTCTCGCCACCTTCTACTTGAGAGACCTGGTCGATCCGGATCGGGCCGGCGGCGACAGCGATAATCTCGAGCAGCCGCCTCGACGAAGACTCCAGCCGTCGCACGCGGCGAGCGACAAGCTCATCAAGCTGGGTGGATGAATGCTCAGGCTCTCCACCCCGAACGAGCTCTCCGATGTGGAAGGGGTTTCCGTTTGCCGAGGTCAGGGCCTGCGCGAGCAGCTTCTCGTTGGCCCCGTTGAGGAGCTGGTTCATCAACGATTGCACGTCCTCGTCTCGGAGCGGCCCCAACTCAATCGTTTCAATGTCTCGTCTGGAGGTCGCCAAGGAAGACCTCAACGTCAAGAGCGCCGCGCGCGTGTCGGTCTCCGGCCGAAACGCGACGATGAGCATCAGCATGGGGCCGTCCGGCTCACTCATGAGTTCGTTAAGCAGGCGGGCGCTGTCTGGATCCGCCCATTGGAAGTCATCGATGATGACGATGAGGGGATGCCGGTCGCCGAGACGGGCGAAGAGCTCACGGAGCGCCGCGACCCCCCGTTGACGCATCTCTTGAGGGTCGAGCCCCGTGGCCGCTCGCTTCCGCTGGTTGGAGACCGCGGGGATCTGAGTCAACACGGGAAAGAGCAGGCTCAACGACGTCACGTCGCGTGGAAGGATCGCGCCCACCTCCAAGTCGCTGAGATGTCGCAGCTGGCTGGAGAGCGAGTCGATGACGCCATCGAGTCCTTTGTACGGGACCGACTCGCGCTCGAAACAGCGGCCCCGCAAAATATAGGGAGTCGACGAAGACAGCGGTGTCGCCAGAAACTCGGAGATGAGCTTCGACTTCCCCATGCCACTCTCCGCCTGCAGATGAACGGTGACGGACTGCCCGTTCAAGCGAACTCGGTCGTAGGCGGCGCGCAGGGCTGCGATCTCGACCTGCCGCCCCACCAGGGGCTGATGCGTAAGTTCAAGCGCGACCGGGTCGAGTTCCACGTCAACGCCGAGGACCTCAAGGATCTCCGCTGCCCCGGGGCGCTGCGTGGGATCGACTTCCATCAATGACATCGTCAGCGAGGCCAGGTCCGCAGGCACTGAGGACACCACCGCCCGGGGATCGGGAGCCGGACCCTCGCTCTTGGCGCTCAAGATCTGGAGGAGCGTGCCGCGAAAGGGGCGCTCGCCCGTGAGCAGCTCGTACAACATCGTGCCCACCGCGTACCAGTCGGTCGCAGGGGTGGCCGGTGTCGCCAGCGACTGCTCGGGAGACATGTACGCGGGCGTACCCACGAGTTGCCCTTCGATGGTGATGTCATCCGACGCGGCCACGTCGCGTACGAGGCCAAAATCTAGGACGCGCACGAGCCCATAGCTGGTCACCAAGACGTTCGACGGCTTAAGATCTCGGTGCAGCAGCCCGGCGCTGTGCAGCGCTGACACGCCCGCCACCAGCTGCCGGAGCGCCCGCCGAAGACGGATCAGGTTCGGCAGCTGCCCAGGTTCCACTTCGTGCCGAACATGGCCGACCAGGTTCGGGCCGTCACAAAGATCCATCGTGAAGAAAAAACAATCATCAGTCGCGACAAGCTCGCGCGGCCGGACGAGGTTCTCGTGCCGCAACTGCGCGAGCACCCGGAACTCTCGCTTGAAGCGGATCTGCTGCGCGGGCTCCCACCGCTTCAACACCTTCAGGGCAACGTGCTCCTGGGTCCGAGAATCGATCGCCTCGTACACTTCTCCCATGCCTCCAGCGCCAAGGCGGGCCATGATCGTGTAGTCCCCGAGCACCTCGCCTGGTGGAAGGAATGTCGCCGACTTCTGGGTCACTGGCCCTCGCGAGATGTCAGCCGATGCAGGCTCTGAACGCTCCGGCGCCGCGCGGCTCATGGATTCATCCGCGAGGGTGCTGTCTGGACACGTCGAGGGTGATGCGCCAGCGTGATTGGAATCAGAGCCCATTCGCCTCCCGAGAATCCCCCAGGACCGCAGGTTGAATCAACCCCCGAACACGGGACGCCTCTCCAAGCTCGGTTCGGAGTCCTAACATGAAGACTCGTCCGCGAAATCTCTGCGCGCGGTCCGGCTGGAGCTCATCCGACACCTCAGCGCCTTGTCCGTCGATGGTGCGGAGCCGCCACACCGTGCCGCCCCCTCCCGGCCTCGCTACGCCGTTCTAACGCGACAGCGTCTCGGGCACTCGACACCGATCCCTTCGACACCCTCCCCACGCGAGGCCAACCCGCTGACCAGCGTGCGAGACTCGCGGCGGCTCCGACGCTTCCTCTTTTGAGCCAAGGCCCACGCGGCGCTCCCCGCGGCCTGCGAAGAACTCGGACGTTTTTCCTTCTCGCTTCAGGAGGAGGCGCGCGAGGTTGCGCGTCGCGGCGGCGGCTCTGTCCCCGGGCTCCTCGCTCCCCTCACCGACCAAGGCGCCACCAAGCCTGGCCTTCGAGGGCCACGACGGGGTCGCCGCGGCACGCGACCCAAACTCCGCCGCTGCGGCGTTTTCTTCGGCGCCTTTGCGAGCGGTACCGGAGCGAGGCGTTTCCCCTAAAGAGCGCTACACTCCCGCGTGCATGAGACTCGCTCCAACGTTCTTGCGCCTGACTCCCCTGCTGGTGTTCGCTGCTGTCGCTTGTACAGCCCCCGTAGAGGGGGGGGCCCGCCCGCCCTCGTCGGCCGCCCACACTCACGAACAATCACAGAGTTCACGCCCCGCCGCTGGGAGCCCCGAGGCCGTCGTGCAAGCGCAGCTTGAAGCGTACAACCGCGGTGACCTGGATAACTTCATGGCCACGTTTCATCCGGAGGCCGAGCTGTTCGCTCTCGGCGACCCGGCGCCCCGCGCTCAAGGGCGCGAGGCCGTCCGCGGAATCTACAGAGAGTTGTTCGCCCGCTCTCCCGAGCTTCACAGCGACCTCGTCCACCGGGCGGTCTTTGGCGACCGCGTCATCGACCACGAGCGCATCACAGGGCGCGAGGGGGGCGACGTGCTGGAGTTGATCATGGTCTACGAGGTGGAAGATGGCGGTATCCGCCGCGCCTGGTCGATCAAGTAAATAGGCCTCAACAGGCCACGCAGCCCTCATTCGAGGGTCTCGAGCGCGCGACCTCTCTGAGTGACGCGAACATCGTCACATCGGATTGGCGGCACGATCTCGTCTCGAAAAAGCGCAGCACCCTGGCTCGGCATTTTTTCAGGCGTCGCGCGCCCGGGCCGTGAGATAGGCCAACATCGCGAATCCACCCAGCACAAACACTGGGGGTGCCAAGGGTTCTTGATACAGCCACCCCGGCACGCGCGCGACCAACACAATTGTCGCGAGCACCACCCTCGCCATGGCGTAGCGATGCACCCGACGGATACCGACGTCGGCACCCCGCGTCCACTTAAGCGCCGGCCACAGCAACCACAAGTCCAGCGGTACGAAGGTCAAAATAAGCTCGTTCTCGACGAACTCCGGCACCGACGAGATCATCATC
>CALKDV010000285.1 GCA_938084085.1 uncultured Nannocystaceae bacterium | reverse complement strand
TCGTTAGTCACCCTCGCCCGAGATTCCGGCCAAGCGCCTGGCCTTTCGAAACGCATCCCGCAGCATGGGCTTGGTCAGCCGCCCCGTGAACGTGTTGAGTTGACTGGGATGGAAACAGCCCATGACCGTGTACGACCCCACGCGCGCCCGGGCGCCATGCCCAAACTTGGGTTTTGGAGACAGCCGATGTCCCTGCTCCCCCAGCGCCCAGAGCACGCCGTCCCACGCGAAGCCTCCCAGCGCCACCACGACTTTCAGTTCGGGACCGCACAGCGCGAGCTCGCGCGCGAGGTAGGGACGACACGCGTCTCGCTCTTCGCGGGCGGGCTTGTTTCCCGGCGGGGCGCAGTGCACAACACCGCTGATCCGCGCGCCATAGAGTTTTTGGCCGTCCTTCCGTGAGGTCGAGTGAGGGTGCGCGCACAAGCCCGCGGCATGCAGGGCCTCAAACAACCAGTCTCCGGAGCTGTCCCCCGTGAACATTCTACCGGTGCGGTTGGCCCCATGCGCCCCCGGTGCCAACCCGACGATCAACAGGCGCGGACGATCATCACCAAACGAAGGCACCGGCTTCCCCCAATAGCGCTCGCCGAGATACGAGGCGCGCGGGTTTTGTGCCACGTGCGCGCACCAGTCGCGCAGTCGCGGACAGCGATCACACCGGACGATCTCCCGGTTCAGCCCGGGCAGGGTCCTCGCGCCCCGTCGACTCAAGTTCGTTGCCCCTCCACAGACTCCGCGAGCCCCATCACAGTCGCCGCGACCATGTCCGCATCAAACGGACACTCGGGGACAGCCGACGCCCCCCGACTGTTGGCGCGGGTGACGTGAGCGGTGGCGAGCCCAAATTTTCGCGCCGGCACGAGATCGTGAAACGCGCTCTGCCCGGCATGAAGCCACCCCTGACGCGAGCCGGGCTCGATCCGACCCAGACGCTCCGCCGCGAGATCGAACACGCGCAGATCTGGCTTGTACGCCCCGACTTGCTCCGCGGTGACCACCAACGAAAAAGAGACATCAAGACGACCCAGGGTGTGCGCCAAGAGATCGTCATCAACATTGGAGATCACGCCGATAGGGAGCCGCGACGCCATGCGACGCAGTCCGCCGATTGTGTCGGAGAAAATCGGCCACTCATGGAAGGTCTCAAGCAACACCCCAGCGTCTTCCGGACGCGGGGTGAAGCCGAGATCTTTCGCCATGTGGACGAAGGTCCGCCGCAGCACCTCGGAGTAGCGAAGAAACGGCGCATGAGCCTCAATCGCCGCCTCTGCCCGCGCGAAGGCCTCGAGAACCCTCCGAGAATCTTGTTCAACACCGTAATCCGAGAGCAGGGGCAAGACGGCCGACAAGATCCCAGACTCCCAGTCCACAAGCGTCCCGTAGCAATCGAAAGTTACGACTTGGATGCCCGGGGAGTCCACGCCCCATGTTGCCGACATTCCCGGCGGCTGTCACGCTGTAACCACCACCGACTCCCCATGACAGCGTCCAAGACCCACCGGCTCCTCCTCTGGGCGGCGGCCACCGATCGCACCTTCGAGGAGCGAAGGGTCGGGCCGTCGCGTCAACGGGTGCTCTCGGGCAAATGCATTCACTGCGGACGACGTCACACCCTCACGCTCGCCGGCGAGCCCCTCTCTTCTGCGACCGTCGAACACATCGTTCCGAAGAACCATGGCGGCGACGACTCCATCGCCAACCTGGCCATCGCCTGCACACGATGCAACGTACTCAAGGGCTCCCGCCTCGACTGTCGTCGGTGGAACGATCCGGTCTTGCAACGGGTGATCGCGACCTTGCAAGACCGACGAGCCCAACGCAGGCGCGATCCCCCCACGTGGCTCGACCTCCGCCCGACGCCACCCACGTGAGCCCATCAATTCGACGTCAGGCGGCCTGCGAGACAGGCTACACTCCGGTGGTGCGACGACGGTTCACAGCAGCGCAGTGGATGCTCTTGCTTGGGCTGGCCATGTGCACCGGATGTGGACCGGGGACAGCGGCGCTCGCTGCCTTCGCCATCGGCAGCGGATTCGGGCTGCTCTTCGTGTCGCAGCGGCGCGCTGAGCTCGCGTTACACCAGGCTGAGACCCTGCGCAGGGCCCTAGAGTCCGGTCAGCAACGCAGCATCGAGCAGAGCCTCCGGCGTCGTCTCGCCATGAGTGAACAGGGAGGCGTGAGCCCCGAGCGACAGTGGCTCGCCCGCGCGCAGCTCGGAGGCCTCTTGGTCGCCGAGTGGCGACTCGAAGAGGCCTCCGAAATCTACGCCGCCGACGACGGGGACGCGCCACCAATCTTGCGCGCGCTCGCGACATTTGGACGCCACGAGATCGCCACCTTGAGCGCCACCCCCTCGCAAGACTTACTCGATCAAATCCGCGGGGATAAACGTGATCGCCTCACGACGGTGCCCGCGCCGTTTCGCGGCCAAGCCGCGGTGGTCTGGGACGCGCTCGAGGGTCTGTGTCTGGCGCGCATGCGTCGATTTCATGAGGCGATTCCTCTGTTGCGAAGTGGCGTCGATCAAGTTTTGGATCTAACCCCTGCTCGGATCGTCTACATCTATCATCTCGCGCAGAGCTACGAGCGTGTGGGCGAATTGTCGGAGGCGCATCGCTACTATGAGCTCGCGTCGCTCGCCTCTCCCGGTACACGTCTCGCGAGCGAAGCGTCGTCGCGGCGCCTCGCGCTCGGGCCCGCAGGCGAACGGAGCGGGTTTCGAGGCATGCTTCCCGAAGCGCCCGAAGCTTTCGAACCGGTCGCCATCAATTCAACGCGCCCTCAAGATTCCGCATCGGACGCCGCCGCCGTCCACACCGGCGAGACCGACGAGAGCAGCGACCACGATCTTTCTTTAT
>CALKDV010000284.1 GCA_938084085.1 uncultured Nannocystaceae bacterium | reverse complement strand
GGCATCTGTTGGTGTTTCTTCGGAGTTTTGGTGGCTTTCGATCGTCGGCCCATGGTTCAGTCGTTCCCAGGTACAGACGGACGGACTTCAGCTTTATTGAGGACGAGTCCATTGCTCGTGGAGCGTCGCCCGCGGCGGCGTGCCTTGACGGGGGGGCGAACGTCCCGCGCGTGGTACCCTGTTGGGTGCATATGTGGCGAGATCGTCTAGTTTTCCCGTGTTCGATGCTCATATTGTCGTGCAGCACGACCCGTTCGAATGGAGGCGACGAGCCGCCTGCGGAGTTCGCGTGTGCAGTGGAGCGCGGGTTCCCCTATCCGTCGATGTCCTACGTCGGCGTGCATGCCAGCCGTCGAAATGACGACCTCGTGGACTGCGAACTCGCGCCCATCGCCCCGAACGGTTGGAGCGAGAGTTGGCACTCCCTGATGGGCTACGGGCTCGCCCAGCCCAACACCTTCAGCCCCGACGGTCGGACCACCTACGCGACCACGAGCCAGCCCACGTCCGACGCGTGCTCCGTGTGGGCCCTCGACGTGGAGACCGGTGATATGCGCTGGTGTCACCCCGTGCCTGGCACCCGGGCCGCGACGGCAGAGGTGGACGAGGACGGCAACATCTTTCTCACGTCGAGCGGTGCGGTCATCTCGTGGGACGCGGACGGCAACGAGCGCTGGTCGACCGCCTTGCCCGGCGACGATCCAGAGCGAAACGCGGTGGGGATCCACTTCACCCACGCGGGGCATATCGCCACAGTCACCGACACAGGGCTCGTCATGCTGCTCGACCGGGGCACGGGCGAGGTCCTCGCAGACTTGGATCTGCCGGGCGCTCTCGGCCTCGTGAGCGCCGAGGGGCTCGGGGTCGATCTGGCCTCGCTGTTGCCGGAGGCGGTCCGCCAGGATTTCTTAACGATCTTTGGAGAGGGCGGCGCTGGAGGGCTCGGGACCTTCGCGGGCGCGAGCGGAAACTTCTCCGACAACACCCTCGCCGTGGCCCCCGACGACACCCTCTACATCATCGGAGGCGGTCTCGACCTCGAGCACGGCGCGCTCGTGCAGGTTCGCGTTGAGGGCGGCGCGAATACCCCTCAACTCACCGCGGGCTGGCTGCTGGAGACCACGGCGGGGAGCGCGTCGAGCCCGGCGGTGAGCCCCGACGGCGATTGGGTGCGAGTGTCTGACGGGAATTCGCTGACGGGTCTGCTCGATCCTGGCAGCGTGGAAGCCAAGGCGCATCTCGTGGACATCGCCGCCTGCGACGCAAATACAGACGCCGACCCCGATCCAGATCGCTGCCTGGCTGCGCGTACCGTCCCCCTCCAAAGCGGCCCGGCCCTCGGCGCCGCGCCTGTGTACGCCGGGGGAGAGACATGGCATTGGGAGGTTCAACTCGCCGACCTGTACGACCAGAGCATCCCCGACGTGGTGCAGACCCGCGCCGATGGGACGACGCTTGAGATTAACCTCCCCGGCGATCGTGTGTGGAGTTCGGTGCTCACGCTGACCCGGGACTACATCGTGGGTACAGCGACCGTCGCGACGCCCTCGGGAGTATCCGTCCTCGGCTTGCCCCTCCCCAACACCGCGAGCAGTGAGGTGATGGTGCTCGATCGCGGCACTGGCGACGTTGTGTTCAGCGCGCCCGTCTCCGATGACGCGACGTCAACGGTGACAGTGGGACCCGATGGATCGCTCTATGTCACCATGTTGACCTTGGTGCACAGCTTTGCGCTGGAGACCCGTCCCATTGGCGGTCTGATTCGCTTCGCTCCCAGGTAGGGAGGCGCCGAGGCTACTCGCGGTCGCCGTAGGAGTCCACGTCTAGCTGCGCCATCTCGACAAACGAAAGATTCGCCGCAGAGATGGAGCGACTCCGGGAGCCCACCGCCGCGGCTGCCTGTGGGCTCGCCTCGCCTGGAGCGCGTCCAGCCGCGTTGCGGGTGATCCACAACGCCGCCTCGAAGGCTGCGTAACATCCCACGACTGCGACGAGCGCGACCAGCTCAAGGCTGGTTCCGCTGGCGAGGATGGGACTGAGAGCCTGGGCGACCATGGAGGGAACGTAAGACGACTCCTTGGCGGTGACGTGCCCTCAATGTGTCTTGAGTGTTACAAGATGGGGCGCTCCGACTTGTTGGTCACAAACCGGAGATGTGGGCGAGATCTCGTGTTCGCGGATCGCATCGAAAAAGCGCCAAAGGGGTCCATGAATCTCGTTTCGCAATGATCTTGTAACGCTGCTGCAACAATCTGCCAGTAGCGTGCAGGCGCCGAAACCGGCGGAGATCAGGTTCAACGAGATGTTTATCACGCCCCTCTTTTTGTCGACGTCCCTCTTTTCGCTCCTCTCCGCACCCGCACCAGCGCCAGGCGAGCAGGATGGGCCAAACGCGCAACCCGAGGCGCCCCCAACGGCTTCGGAGGCGGAGCAAAGCTCGCAGGATCCCCAATCAGGACCGGAGACCGACGCGACCGACGAGACCGACGAGACCGACGCGACCGACGCGACCGACGCGACCGACGCGACCGACTCCGGAGAGACCGACTCCGGAGAAACCGACTCCGCTTCCGTGGCGACTGCGACGGAGAAAACCGAGGCCCCCGCCGACCCCGCGGAGGAGATACCGAGCGACGGGCAAGAGTCCCCATTCGCCGATCCGTTCGCGGACGAGGCGCCCGAGACCCCCTCGGTGGTGTCGGCTCCCGCTGACGACGGGGCGAATCCTCGGGTCCCCGCGTCGGAGATCGAGCAGTTCAAGGACGCGCCGGTGGACGGGGCGAAGATCAAGTATCGGCCCGGGAAGGGGTTGGCGGTCAAGAGCAAGGATGATCGATTCTCGCTCACGACGGGGCTTCGCGTACAGATGCTCTACACCCTCAACAACGACAACGCAGAGGGCGCGGACCCGGCGCTCACGCACTCGTTCCAAATTCGTCGCGCGCGGTTGGTCTTCAAAGGCCACATGTTCAACAAGCACAACAAGTTCAAGACCGAGCTGTCCTTCTCCCCCAAGGATATCGGGCTCAAGAGCCAGGAGGGCACCGCCAAGTTCACCATCATGCGCGACTACTACCTGGAGTTCGACTACCTCCGAGACTTCACGGTCCGGGTGGGGCAATACAAGCTCCCCTACAGTCAGCAGCGGGTCATCTCCTCGGGTCGCCTCCAGATGGTGGATCGTTCCATCGCGGGCAAGGAGTTCGACTTCGACCGCGACATCGGCCTCGACTTTCGCTCCAAGGACTTTTTGGGGCTGGGGAAGCTGAAATACTACGCGGGCATCTATTTCGGCGGGGGGCGTGACAACTACACCCTTGAGCCGGTCGGAGAGGGCGGCGGGCTCGTCTATTTGGCCCGCGTCGAGGTCGCTCCGTTTGGTCAGTTTAACGACTACGTGGAGGGAGACTTCAAGCGCACGAACAAGCCGCGCCTCTCCCTGGGGGCGGCCTACTCCTACATGGATGACGCTGTGTTCAACAAGGGGACCAAGGGGAGCAAACCCAGTGACGGGTCCACCACCGACATCCATAATGTGAACGCGACGGTCGCGTTCAAGATGTCGGGGTTCTCGCTGATGAGCGAGTTTTTCTGGCGCCAAGGCCGACGCAGTCCGGACGCTGTGTACGGGATCCAAGCGGAGGTCGACGACGATGGGAACAGTTTCCTCCCAGAGGTGGAGGGTCCACGCAATGGCTATGGATGGTTCGCCCAGGGCGGCTATATGATCCCGAAGGTGCCGGTGGAGCTGACGTCTCGCTACAGCCAGGTGCGCGCTGTGGGGGCATCTTCCACGATCACCGATCGTGATGAGGTCGGTGGGGGCATCAACTGGTACATCGCCAGGCACCCGTTCAAGATCCAGTTTGACTACTTTCGAATCTGGGAAGAGGACATGGGGACGGGCGAGGATCTGATCCGGATTCAGACGCAGCTGTCGTTTTAGAGGGCGACCTACGGGCCGCGAGCTCGCGACGAGGAGAGAGCTGCGCGACCCTGGGCTCCCGTGTGACTGGAGCCTTCGACGAGGCGGTCGCAGGCTGGCTCCGGGGACCGCAGCGGTCGCGTACGGTCTGGTCCACCGCAGGTGCAGCCTCGACTGCCAGAGGAGACGCAGACAGCAAAAAACGCCACTAACGAGGCGAGATCGTTGGTGTTTGATACCATGGAGGGATGGCGCCATCGCTCACGAGCCAGGAGGCTCAAGGTCGGGATGTGCTCGAGGAAGAGGCCCTCGTGGAGCGGCCGACCCGTCAAGCCGTCGCGCTCGTGACCTTGGCGGTGGTGAATTTCGGGCTCAAGTACCTCACCTCCATGGCCCTCGCCAACGCCTTGGGCATCACCTCATTTGAGCGATACGCCGTCGCCGTGGCCTCGGTGGTGTTCTGCTCGACGATGGTGGAGCTTGGCTTGGGGAAGCAGGGGCTGCGCTTGATGCCAACGCTGGTCGAGAAGGGGCTATACAGCCTCGCCGCGGGCTACTGGCGTTTCACGGTGCGCACGGTCTTCGTGCTCGCCACGCTTACCGCGGGGGCCCTGACGCTGATGCATGACGCCTTCGCGGCGGCCACCGCGTCGGATGAGGCGATTTTTCTCCTGCCCATCGTGGCCACGGTGGGGGTGGCCGCCGAGCTGGTCCTCGCCTGCGGGGCCGCGATCGCCGCCACGGTCACCATGCGGGTCGTGGTGCCACTGGTGCCGCTGGTGTTTGTGACCTGGGCTGCACTCTCCATCCCTGACCAGTTGACCCCACGAGCCGCCATCCTCGCCTACGGTGCGGGGTGGCTCGTCGGACTGCTGTGCTTGCTCGTGTCGTTCGTGAAGGCGTGCCCGCGCGAGGTGCTGCGAGGAGCACCGCGCTTCGACAGCCGGCGATGGTTGCGGGGAGGGATAGGATTTTTGGGGGTCGCCATTGCGATCTCGGCGCTGATCGATGGCTCCGTGGTGATGTCAGAGCTCGCCCAAGTGCCCGCTGACGACGTGTCGATTTATGCGGTCTGTATCGAGACAGGTGGTTTCGTGCTGATTTTGGTCAAGTCGCTCGACAAATTCTACCTCCAGCAAATCAGCGCGTTTATCGCCCGCGGGCGACTCCGGGAGATTCAGCGCATTCGCCGGCGTCGGGCGACCATGATGACGAGCCTGTGCGTGCTGATCTGTGCGGGCGTCATCGTCGCCGGTAAGCCCCTCTTGCGGACCTTTGGGGAGGAGTTTGTGCGGGGACACTTCGCCCTTTGCTGCATCACCATCGCCACGAGCGCGTGGACGCTCACCTCATTGTCTCAGTGGCTCATCGCGTTCATTGACGGTCCGGTAGCGGCGCTCCGCATCTCGATCACCGGGGTCTTCGCTGTGTTCACAGGAATCGTGATCTTGGGCCCCACGCAAGGCCTCATGGGCGTGGCGCTGGCGTACTCAGTGATGGTGATCCTGATGTCGGCGCTGTTGGCGTCGCGGGCCCGGCTCACCCTGTCTCGTTTGGTCAAACTCGCGAAGAAGAAGAAGCGAAAGCGCAAGAAGCGAGAGAGAGAGTTTGAGGCGATGGAGCGAGAACTCGGGCGCGCACAGGGATCGCCGGAGAAGAGCCGGACCGAGGGGGATTAACGGCGGCGGCTGCCCTGTCCGTGCTGCGTCGGCACGGAGGAGGCGGCGCGCGGAGCTCGCGGGAGCTACTCCCCGCCGAACAACGTGCCCATGAACTGGGGGTTCACAGAGACGGCGATGACGAGGGAGATGATGAGGCCAAAGGTCACGAAGCCGAGATCCTTGATGATGAGCTTCGCCACTTGACGTTTTGGCCGGCGCGTCTCGATAGCGCGGGTGGCGTTGATGGCAATCTCTCGACCGGCGAGCAAGCCCAGGAAGACCCACGTGGTGCTCATGGGGATGTTCGACTGGATCTTGAACACGAACAAGATGACCGCGTAGGTCAAGTCGATAATGGTCGCGTGGCGAACATCGACGATGACGGATTTCTCCTCGACGATTTGCTGGATTCGGTCGCCGCCGAGCTTGAACAAGATCGCGAGGCCACCAAAGAGCACGCCTGCGACCACAAGGAACTGCCAGAGTTCGAGGGAGCGCGGCAAGAACACCGCGACGTTGGCGGCGTCCTGGGTGAGCCACATGCACCACAAAAACGCGGTGGCACACCACTGCGCGATGAACCACGCGGGGTTGGCCTTGCCCTGGAACTTCTTGTCGATGAGCTTGCCGATGAGCATCCAGAGCACGATGGCGACCAAGAAGGCGATACCGTAGCCAGAGACGCTCTTGGCGAGGACCTTACCGACGCTCTTGGTGGAGCTGGCGAAGGCAGTGAGCACCAAGAAGGTGGTCGAGACCGGAATCTTCATGCGGGTGAGGATCAGCAAAAAGAGCGGCGCGGCGACCTGCAAGAACGCGAACTCGGTCGGTGCCTCGGAGAAGCCCTTGGAGGAGAGGCGGCCGTAGGTCACATCGCCACCGTTGTTCACCCAACTGTAGGTGAGGGTGGCGAGCATGATCCCGCCAATGAACAGCCACAACACCCACCAGGGGCGGTGCTTGTTGGAGGCGATGAAGGTACCGATGGTCTGGATACTGTCGTTGGCGATGACCGCGTACCCAGCGAAGATAAACCCGACCCACATGGCGATGTGGGGCGTTTGGTAGGTCGCCCCCGCGAGCAGAAAACAGGCGCTGAGGATCGCGAGGAACGTTTTCTCCTTGCCCAGGGTGTGGAGAAAGTTACGGGGGAAGGCAGTGAACTGATCGCTTCGCTGCGACGACGGGGATGAATTTTGGTGATCCATGGCTCGACGGGCGGAGCCTCGGGTCTATGTGACAAGAGATCAACCCCTCAGCGGCACTGTCACAAATTCGTCACATTGAAGGAGGAGAAGCCTCGCACGCAACCACGGCTGACGACGACATTGCAGACCCAGCGATGAGGGCGCAGACGTGCTCGGCGGGGCCCTCAGGAGAGAGAGTTTGGGGGCTCGACGATCGAGCGTCTGCGCCATTGGATCCTAGAATTCGCGCGCGCCATGAGCACTTCCAAGGTCACATAGAGCGCTGCGATCCCGGCGAGCACCGTGAGCGAAAAGTCGTAGGATTCCACCACGGAGACCAAGGAGCTGACTTCGGGTGGAGGGACCATAAGCACAACGCGAGTGTGCGTTCCGGGGCCGACCTTCGATGTGTCGTTTGTGTGACAATCCATCGAAAACTGGGCGCCGGGGGACAAGTTGGCGTCTCCAGCCCGGAGAGATCGCGTCTCCTCGTCGACTCTGCTCGGTGCTTGTTACTCGGCTGACCGGGAGGCTAGGCGCGTGGTTGGGTGGGGAGTTCGTAGGGCACGAGATGGCGCATGTGGCCCCGCAGTCTCCGTGACGCGCAAGAGCTACCGTCGCCGCCGACGACGGAAGAGCCCCAACATCATCAACGCGAGAGCCGCCGGTCCGCGCGGAGTTTTGGTGGAGGCATCACACGAACAGCCGGAGTCGTCGCCGTCGCCGCTGCCGCCGCTGCCACTGCTGCTGCCGCTCATGCTTGTTGAGGTCTCGGCGTCGCCACCGGTGCCGCCTGCATCTGCGCTCCCCGAGTCTCCGCCTGATTGTGTTCCACCAGAATCGCCGCTGTCTGCGCCGCTGTCGCCGTCGCCGTCACCGTCGCCGTCGCCGTCGCCGTCGCCTGTTGTGGAGGGGTCGCCGTCGCCGTCACCGTCGCCGTCGCCGTCACCGTCACCGTCGCCGTCGCCGTCACCGTCACCGTCACCGTCACCGTCACCGTCACCGTCACCATCACCGTCACCGTCACCAGAAGAGGTGGAGGTGGAGGTGGAGGTGG
>CALKDV010000283.1 GCA_938084085.1 uncultured Nannocystaceae bacterium | reverse complement strand
GGTCGACGAGCACGGTCGTCCGTTCAAGGGGATGAAGAGGTTCATGCTCGACTACACCAAGTCGACATATTGGACCGACTACATCAACTTGAAGGATGCCGACTACTACGACGAGAACGCGCAAGAAGACGAGCTTCTGCGGAAAAAGTTCGAGTCGAGGATTCGGATGCCGCTCCGCATGTTCCAAAACCTGGCTCGGGAGATGGAGAGCGACCCGTGCATGCGAGAGCGGGCCGACATGGCGGTTCCCTTGCGGATGAAACTCGCGGCGTCTCTGCGCTATCTCGCTCTCGGCTGCCCCTGGGAGGGGCTCGAGGAGATCTTCCGCGTGTCTGCGCAGACGTTGCGCACCTGGTTCCAGGACAAGTTCCTGCTGTGGATGATGAAGAACAAGTACGCGGCCTACGTGAAGTACCCCAAGACGCACGACGAGCTGGCCAACGCTGTCGAACCTTTCACGCGCGCCGGGTTCCCGGGCATGTGCGGGCTTTCGGATGGCGTCCATGTCAGACTGTACCGGAGCTTCAGCTCGTCTGTGAAGGCGCGATTCGTGGGGAGCAAGAAGGTGCCCACCGTGGTCTGGAACGTGACGGTGGATTACCAGGGACGGCCCATCTTCGTCTCCGTCGCCGCTCCCGGGTCGACGAACGACAAGGGGATCGCGCAGAATCATGACAGGTTCCTGCGCGAAGTGGTGACGACGGACCCCGTGTACGCGGGGTTCGGATACAAGCTCGCGCGGCAGAACGGCGTGCAGGAGACGCGTGGCGTTTTTCTCGGTGTTGATGCTGGCTACCAAGGATGGCGGCACCTCGTCACCGGGTTCAAGCACGCCGCGTTCAACTCGTGGGAGTGGACGTGGACCGTGGCCTTCGAATCGCTGCGCAAGAAGGTGGAGTGCTTCTTTGGGATCCTGAAGAGGCAGTTCAACATCCTGAACGTGGGTATCTGCGACACGTCCATGCTGCGCGTCGACAGAATCTTCAAAGTCTGCTGCGCTCTGCACAACATGCGTTTCGAAGCATTGGGCCGCGGCGACGTGATCCAGGAGGACTGGCGACAGGTGGATGAGGAGGAACTCGCTGCCATATTCGGAGAAGATGAAGATGCGCGACGTGCGTGCATGGGCGGAGACGTCGAGGAGCCGGCGCGCGTCGCCGAGGATGGGGAGGAGGAGGAGGAGGAGGAGGATGGGGAGGAGGAGGAGGATGGGCCAGAGTTGGAACTTTCAACACTGGACCGATTGAGGAAAGGCCTTGTCCGACACTTCAGGCGCCACAAGCTGCTGCTTCGCGAGAAGAGGGGTGCGCCGAACTCGGAAGAGATCTGGCGCGAGGTACTCGAGTTTTCATAGAGGTCATGAGGGTCGTTCTGTATTGCACCGTCGCTTCCGCGTGCGCGGCGCACATGGGAAAAAAGTGAGGTCATCAGAATGACCTCCGAGGAGCCTTCCTCGCGCGCGTAGACGCGCGCCGCGTGGACGCCTCGCGCCGCGCGGACGCGTGCACGGCGCCGGGAGACGGCTGAGACAGCGGCGCATCGTCGTCATCGCTGTCGTGGCAGCCGCCGGAGCCACCGCCGTCGTCGTCCGCATCCGCGCCCGCTTCGGCGCCCCCATCATCCCCATCCCCATCAGGGTCGTCGTCGCCCTGGTCGCCCCGCGCCGCTCCCTGCGCATCGCGGGTCCCGGACGCGAGTTCCGTGCGGCCAGCGGACGGACCAGAGGCAAACGCGGTCTGCTCAGGTGACGCAGCAGGCGCCGGTAGCGCAGGAGCCAACGCCGTGGGCGCGTTGGTCATGTCGATGCCGAACTCCTTCGCGGCCATCTGCTCCATCACCCACACCATGCGAAGCAGCGCCACCTGGGCCTGCTCCTGCCGGGGTGTGGGCCGCGGCGCCGTCGCCTGCGGCATCGTGGCCAAGCCGGGCGTGCGGGGATCGGCCCCCACCGAAGCCGTGGCGCGCGCAACCAACCTCTGTTGCTGCTCGGTCGCGCCCCGGTTGCTGCTCTCGAGGCGCGCGTTCTCGTCGATCTGATATCGTTTGTCACCCCCAAAAGCCGCGAAAAAATCTCGAGCGTCAGGGTGCAACGCGTCCGTCGCGAGGGCGGAGTGCTCCCTGGAAAGGTAGGGCGAGTCCGGGCAAACGTACCTGAACGTGAGCTTCAACTCGATCGGCACGGATGTCGAGGTCTGCATGCGGATGTCCTCGCGGATGACGGCGTACACCTTGTCCTCGCACTCCCACCACCAATCGAGCACAGACATGCCAGATGGGATTTTGTCGTACGTCACTTCGCCTCCATCGCCGCACTCGTTCCTCCACTCCTTGGCGAAGCCGGTCACCGTTCTCATCAGAAATTTGCGCAAGTCCGCCCCACGGAGGTAGATGGCCTGACCCTGGCGAATGTCGATGGACTCTTCGGGAGTCGTCGGCCCCCTCTCCGGCGGGGGGTCCCACATGCCCCAGGCCTTCGTCTTCACGATGGTCGAGTCGAAGTAGCTCTTGGTGTTTTTGAAGCGCTCCGAATTCCTGGCCGCCTGCATCTTCTCGTCAGCATGGCAGACGGCCTTGAACGCAACGATGCCTTCGATTTGGTTCCAGGACCTGGAGCCTGGCTGGCGACCACCTGCCTTCTTCTTGGCGGGGTTGTCA
>CALKDV010000282.1 GCA_938084085.1 uncultured Nannocystaceae bacterium | reverse complement strand
CGCCGAGGTCACGGGGAGCGGACACTTCGGTTCGCCCTTCGCGTCGACGTCGACGGTGGGCTTGGGATCCGCGGTACAAACCCTCACCAAGTCGCCGTCGCCGGATGCGGTGTTGGTCGCGGGTGAGGTCACCTCTGTCTGTCAGGCCAAGGGATGTTGGATGGTGCTGCGCGATCTTGAAGACACCGAGGTGGAGGCGCGCGTGATCATGAAGAACCACGCCTTCGCCGTGCCGTTTGACGGTAAGGGAAAGAAGGCCAAAGTTGAGGGAGTGCTCACCTCTCGCACCTTCACGGTTGCGCAGGTCAAGCACCTCGAGAAGGACGCGGGTGGCGATCCTGCGGCCGTCGAGGCCAAGCCTCGGACGGAGTGGGTCTTGACCGCCACGGGCGTCGAACTCACAGGCTAGCTGTCCCGGAGTCGCCGCACCGCTATCACCACGGGCAGTCGCTCGAGCCGGCCGAGGAGACGCACGACGTCCTCCGCGGTGGTCGCGTCGATGGTTACGTTGATAGTGGCGACTTGTCCGCTCTGATCGGATTGGGAGCGCGCAGATCGCATATTTACTCCAAGGTTAGAGATGACGTTGGCGACATCGCGAAAGGCTCCCGGGCGGTCGATGGTTTCGACCTCTAAGGACACCGGATAGCGATGCTTTCGATCACCACCCCAGTCGATTTCGACGACTCGTTCAGGCTCGTGACAGTTCACCATATTGCTGCAGTTACGGCGGTGAATGACGATGCCTCGCCCCCGACTGATGAAGCCGATCACGTCGTCTCCCGGCACAGGACCGCAGCAACGCGCCGCCTGGCTCAAAATATCGCTCACACCATCGAGCCGGACTCCCCCGGCGCCACCAGCGACGGGTTTGGCTGCAGATGCTTCCATGGAAGGAGGATCCGCGGGCTGGGGGGGCGTGAGGGCCTCGAGGACCTTCACCGCGATCGTGTGTGCGCCGAGATCGCCATGACCGACCGCGGCGTGCAACTCGTCGGAGTGGTCGTAGCCGAACGAACTCGCGACGGCGTCGAGGTCAGGACGTTCGACGCCGGCCTTCGCGAGCTCGCGCGCGACCTGCTCGCGACCCTGGGAGATCGCCTCGTCGCGGCCCTGCTCTCGAAACCAGTGCCGCACCTTGTGCCGTGCCGTGGAGGTCTTGAGGTAGCCGAGGTGCGGGTTGAGCCAATCGCGACTGGGCTCAGGGTGTTTTTTTGTGAGGATCTCCACCCGAGCGCCGGTGACGAGCTCTGTATCCAACGTCACCATGTGGCCGTTCATGCGCGCCCCTCTGCATCGGTGTCCGACGAGGGTGTGGACTCGATAGGCGAAGTCGAGGGTCGTCGCGCCGCTGGGAAAATCGAGGACGTCGCCCGCGGGCGTAAATACATAGACTCGATCTTGGAAGATGTCGTTGCGCAGGGACTCCGCGAGCTGTGAGGGGTCGGTGACCTGCTTTTGCCAGTCCATGAGTTGGCGAAGCAGGTTGAACTCGCGATCCGCCGTGTGGGTCTTGCGACCCTCCTTGTAGGCCCAGTGCGCGGCGACACCATATTCGGCGAATTGGTGCATGTCGCGGGTGCGAATCTGTATTTCCAAGGGTCGCCCGGTGGGCCCCACGACCGCGGTATGGAGCGACTGGTACATGTTTTCTTTCGGCCGGGCGACGTAGTCGTCAAACTCACCCGCGATGGGCGTGTACATACCGTGCACGACGCCGAGTACCGCATAGCATTCTGAGATCTCCTCCACGAGCACGCGCACCGCCAACACGTCGTAGATCTGCTCGAAGGGCAGGCGCTTGCGCTGCATCTTCTTGTAGATGCTGTAGATGTGTTTGGGGCGACCAGATATTTCTGCGTGGATGCCATGGGGGGTGAGGGCGTCAGAGAGCGCGTCCATGGCCTCTTGAACAAAGGCGTTGCGCTCTCCGCGTCGCTGCGCGAGGTGGGTGCTGATGTCCGCGTAAATTTTAGGCTCAAGCTGCCGAAGCGCGAGATCTTCAAGCTCCCATTTGAGTTGGAAGACGCCGAGGCGATTGGCGAGGGGGGCGAACACATCCATGGTCTCCATGGCGAGGCTGTCGCGCTCTTCCTCGGGCAGCGAGCGTAGCCGCCGCATCTTCTCCACCTGGGTTGCGAGCATCATCAAGACGACGCGAATGTCGGCGGCCATGGCCATGAACATTCGCCGCAGGTTCTCACTGGACTCGCCGCCGAGCGAGCCCCACTGCAATTCGTCAAGGCGGATCATGCCTTCAACCAGGGCCGTGACCTCCCGGTCATAGGCGTGCGCCATCGCGTCTGCGCTGATCAGGTTGAGGCGGCGCAGTCGCGCCAGGATGGTGGCAGTGACCACTGGCGCCGTGAGGCGAAGGTCGACCAATCGATGCGTGATGCTCGTGCACGCGCGGCGGGTGGCGTCGTCTTGCACCGAGGTCTCGAACGCTGCCACGGCCTCCGAGAGCGCGTGAAGCTCTTGAGGAGGCGTGGAGTTCTCGAGCCGGTTCGCGAGCTCGTCGAGCTGCGGGGCATCGGTGGTTGCGGAGGCCATGCGCTAACGGTAGTGGGTTCCGCGACGAGACGCTAGATCATGTTCCAAGGCGCGCGCTCCGTCGATGAGCGCGCTCAGCCGGCGGATGTCCTCGATCTCGCGCGGTCCGTCCAAGATCCAGGCTTTCGCTTGTTCGAGCAGCCCCTCAAGCTCGCCTCCGAGGAGCGAGTTGCGACCGCTCGCCTCTGCAAGGGAGGCGCGCGCGAAGGCCTCCCACTCCGAGAGGGCGCGGGTTACGAGCAGCGCGGCGTGATCCAGCGCCTCCGCTTCTACCCGCAGCCAGAGCGGGGTGCGGGTGCTTTGGCCGAGCTCTCCGTGAAGCCGGGTGTATTCGATGGCCTGTTGCATCGTGGCCTCAAGCTCATATCGAAGCTGCGCGGTGCGGAGCCCCAATTCGTGCAAGATCGACTGGGCGTCGGTGGGCTCGGAGTCGGCCGCGGGCAGCACCCTGCCCATGCGAGGGGCGCCGAGGCGCCGAAGACGACTGCGGCGACGGAGGGCCCGGCGTGCGACGAAGAGTCCGACCCCGCCGGCCAACAAGACGAACGTGGCAAAAATGGCAGAGAGGACGCTTCCCACGATTAGGTCTTCCGTTGGGGGCGGAGCGCCTGCACCAGCATCGGTTCGTCACCGAGGGGCGCTTCGCAGGAGACGACAGTGGTGTGGCCGTTGGGGTCGCTGACAGAGGTGGCGAGGTGGCCTCGGTCATGGCGGGCCAGGAACTCTTGGAGGTGCGCCAGAAAGTGCGTGGCCGTGGGACGGCGCTCGGGACCAAAAAAATCCCAGTGATAGTCCGAGCGTGGGAGCCACTCGAGCGCCGCTTTCTTGATGCTTGGCAACGACGCGATCATGCGGTGGTCGTCATCGACTTCGATGAGATCGACGTGGGGTCGGGCCTCCGCATACGTCTTGGAGCTACTGAACAAGACGACCTCATCCTGGCGGCCGTGAATGATGCGGGCGCGGCATTGAAAGTCTGGAAATGGAGGGTGACTGCGCGCGCTCGTCACAAATCCCCAATGGACCATGACGGGGGTCCCCGTGCCGTCCGGGATCGGAAAGGCACCCTCACGTTCCCAGGTGTCGAGGGCCGCGGCGCCGAGCAAGATTGGCCATCGCGAGGCGAGGTCAAAGCCAGGGCATAGCAGCAGCAGGCGCTCCACGCGGCCGGGGTTGAGCTGCGCCCATCGAGCGGCGAGGTAGCCGCCCATGCTCGATCCAACGAGCCTCCATCGCTCCGTTGGAAACTGCGCCGAGAGCTCGTCGAGGGCGGTCAGGGCGGCGTCGAAGGTGAGCCTGTCGAATGAGGGACGGTTGAGGTCGGGGCAGTGCAACTTCAGCCCTTCGGCGCGGAACGCCTCACGCAAGGCGGCGGCTTTGGTCCCGAGCGGACTTGAGGAGAGCCCGTGGAGGTAGGCGAACTGCGTCATGGATCTTCGCGGTGTGGACCCCTCGCGCGTCGCGAGGAGAGGCGGGCCATGAAACTACCGTAATCGGGCGCGAAGATGGCGATGTGATCTTCGCGGGCGCAAGCGGCGATGACGCCGGCTTGGACCGACCGCGCGAGCCAGAGTTCGACGGCGCTGCGGAGCACCGGATAGCCCTCCGGGCTGTGAAGTCCGCGTCCGGTGATGAGTCGAACGAAGCGGCGTCCGGAGAGGCCCGCCGCCGTCAACCCGTCGGCCAAGGTCTGGGAGAGCTCTCGGCGTGTGCAGCCATGGAGGTCGATAACGTAGATCTCCGAGGCGTCCCGCGGCTTGGGGTCCATGTCGACATAGGCGGTGACGCCTTCGAGCGGTGAGTCCGGCTCTCGCCTCCACCGGTCCCCTTCTTGGAGATGTTCCTCTAGTGAGTTGATCTCGCGGAGGGTGTGGTCTTCCGGGGGTCGCCTCTCGGTGGAGGCATGGACCGCCGGCGCAGTGTCCGTGCTGGATCTCTCGGGTCGGGGTGTGAGGGGCGGAGGTGGCGCGGAGGTCCCATCCCTCGTCGCTGCGCTCGGCGGTGTCGAGCTTTGTTCGATGATCTCAAGGTCGTCGAGCTCATGCACGTTGTCCCCACGAAGCAGCATCTCCATGACCTCACGCTCCGTGATTTTGGTGCGGCTATGGGGGGGGCGCTCAGGCATCGTTCTGTACACAGCGCGGCGTGGCGAGGGCAGGGACTCGTTGGCGTGAGCGCTGCACGCTCTCGATTCTGGCATCGGGTGAGGCGGGGGACAAGTGGTGTGCGTGGATGCCTTCATGCGAGCGTGGCCCGCCATCACTCTCCAGGCGGGGGGGGTGGGCGGGCGAGGGCGGCAGCGCGTTCAACGCGAAATGGGAGGGAGGCACCCAAGCCCTCTAAAAATCTAGATGCCGGACGAAACTCGACGAATGGGGAAAGCGTTCTACAGTCATGGGGCGATGGGAGAGCGTTTGGCCAAGAATGACACGGTGATAGACACGAGGACGAGCGCGGTTCGGCGCGTTCTCTCTCGTCGTCGACTGGTGATGGGGGCCGCCGCAGGAGCGACCTGCAGCGTCTTGGGAGGAGAGTACGTCTTCGCCGCAGCACCAGATCCGTCAGAGCGCCGACCCGACGGACGCCGCCGCCTCCCGCCGGGTCAGCGAGTGCTGCGTCAACTTCGCCCCATGGGCGGAACCGAGGGAGACCCGAGCCGGTCGGCGTGGCGCTTGCGGGTTCATGGTGAGGTGTCGAATCCGTTCGAGATTGACTTTCGCGAGCTTCTGGCGATGCCCCAAGAAGAGCTTTCGCTCGATGTGCACTGCGTCACCGGCTGGTCTGTCCTCGGCGCGAACTGGCGCGGGGTGGCGTTGAGTCGCTTGGCGGCCCGCGCGGGGCTCAAAAAAGGTGTCCGGCACGTGATTTTTGAGGCCGCCCATGGATACACCTGCAACGTCCCCGTGGCGGAGGCGCTCGCGCCGGGTGTGATGGTCGCCCACCGACTGGACAACCGTTCCTTGTCCGTGACCAACGGCGCGCCTGTGCGCGGCCTGGTGCCGGACTTGTACTTTTGGAAGAGCGCAAAATGGCTCACGGGAGTGCGTTTCCAGCGCAGGGATGCCCCTGGATATTGGGAGGTTCGTGGCTATCACAATCACGCCGACCCATGGACGGAAGAGCGCTACGGTTAGAGATTCCGCGTTCAACGGTGCTAAACTCCGCGGGATGCAGCGCTGGAAAATCCTCGCGCTCCTCGGAGTGATTGGGCTGTTCGTCGGATGCGGGGATGGTCCGGACGACAATGAGACGAGTTTTGCCAGCGGCGACTCTTGCTACACCGGTACTGAGGGTTGTCCGTGCTTCGGAGGAAACACATGTCTGCAAGGGCTGGTGTGCGCGAGCGGGATCTGTATCGATCCATCGACGATCTCGACGAGCGGTGACGAGGCGACCTCGTCTGGGACGACCTCGTCTGGGACGACAGACGCTGGGACGACAGACGCTGGGACGACAGACGCTGGGACGACAGACGCTGGCACGACAGACGCTGGCACGACAGACGCCGGGACGACTGACTCCGGGACGACGGACTCCGGGACGACGGACTCCGGGACGACGGACTCCGGGACGACGGGCGACGGGGATGGGGATGGGGTTGGGGATCTCGACGAGCTCGACCGCTGCACGAGCGATGTGGAGTGCGGCGCTGGCTTGCTGTGCAAGACGACCACCAAGCAGGGATTCCAGCGCTGTGTGAGCGCCTGTGTCAGCGACGCGCAGTGCCCGAGTGGGGGTCGCTGTATCGACCTTGGGGATGGGGACGGCAAGCGCTGCCTGGAAGACGACGTGGGCCGCTTTTGTTCGAACGAGACCAGCTGCAACTACGGCTGCTTGACGAGCCAGCAGTACTGCACGGTGCCCTGCGCCGGCGGTTCCGATTGCCCAGGGGGGTACGGCTGCATGGCGGTGGGAGGCTCCGGGAACTTATGCGTCAAGTTGGAGTCGTACTGCGGCGTTTCGACCGCCGAGTGCATCGCGCCCTCGGCCTGCGATGCTGACCTTGATTTGATCGTGGAGGGATGTACCAGCGTGTGCAACACAGCCGCCGATTGTCCACAACGCGCGGCGCCGTTGGCCGACTGGACCTGTGAAGGCGGGATCTGCAAGCGCCCGTCCGATGTCTTCGGACCGCTGCCCGGTGGATCGAATCCGGTGGAGTACTACTGCGATCAGTTCCAAAACGTGATCAACCTCTGCAACGACGGGCTCACGATCGACTTCACCAACTTTACGGTCCCCTCGCCTCCATTCGTGGACTGCTTCGCCTCGCAGACGACCACAGGCAATGCCTCGGGCTCGTGTGTGAACTCGTGCCGCTACCAGGGCGGGTGCAGCTACAGCTATGCGTGCAACGCCCTCAGCCAGATCGGTGGCGAACGCATCGGTCTCTGTTTGCCCAAGGGGGGCGCCGTGACGGGCAGCACCTGCACCACCAACAACAGCTGTGAGTTTGGCTACTGCTCCAACGGAATCTGCAGCCGGGACTGCACCAGAGACGGAGTCTGTCCGGCGGGGTTGACCTGCGTCGATGGGGGCACGCCAACCATCGAAGGCCTCCCGTTCCGCCGCTGTCAGTGAGCGCCCGACGGGGCGCATGCCGATCGGGGGCAGCGCCCTCGGCACGACGGCGTCATGATGGCCTAGTTGACTACTGTGACGGCGATCGGGGTGGGTTGAAGGTCCTCGATGTAAGGGTTGATTTCCACGCGGACTTCAGCGGTATAGCTACCGCCCACCTTGAGCATTTGGCCGAGCGGCGTCTCGTTGTAGAAGGTGACGGTCCACGCATCGCGGAGTGGATCGTTGAGTGACCACGTGTACTCCCCAGGCGCGGCGGGTGTTCCTTCTACGTAGGTGACCCCGGGAGTCGAGAAACTCGCAGAGAGCCCGGTGGTGTCGGAAACCACCACGATCGAGACGGCGGCCTCGAAGTAGAGATCGAGGGTCCCGTTGACGGGCGTATCGCTGACACCTCCGCACAAAGAGACTGTCCCTCAGGCGAGACCTCCCAAGCCAAAACCAAGGGATCCGAGAGCAATGCGAGACATTGCTCCAGGGTGGGGGGGTAGACACGCGATTTCTCGAGCGCAGGCGTTGTGAGCGCAGTCTTCGCGTGCGCAGGCGTGGCAGGCCTCCAACGCCCGCTGACGTTACGCGGCAGACGCTACTGCGGGTTGAGCTCGAGCAGATTCATCCCGCCGGGGTAGGCGTAGCTCGTGACGTCGGCGTAGCCGATGCTGGTGATGCCGAAGGGCGCCGCAGAGGTGGCGAAGTGGGAACCCTCGGAGACCTGCCAGTCGGACACCTCGTAGCTGCCCACGGTGCGGTAGTTGGAGACGATGGAGCCGTCCACGAGCACATCGGGCCCGTTGATGGCGCGAGTGACCTGCACGTAGTGGGTGTAGGGATAGTTGGAGGAGATGCCGGTGGCGAAGCTGTAGGCGCTCAGAAACTGCCCCACCGGGACCATCTGGTACATCGAGGGGTCGCCGATTCCGCCGCCGCCGTTCTCTCCCTCGAGGTACTGGACAGGCAGGAAGGGGCCGTCTCCAGAGAAGATGACGTCGTCTTTGGTGACGAGGTTGATGTACTCGCCCTTGTCGAGGGTGACGGGGAAGCCCGGCTGCGCGGGGGTCGTAGAGATGGTGGTGAGGTCCTTACCCGCGTACACTCGCCAATGGAAGTCCTCATTGCCGCGGATGGGTGCGTGCGCGCCCACGTAGAATTGTCCCCAGTAGTTGAGCGGCAGCATCTGCTCCTCGATGTGGTCGCAGTAGGTGACACCTGCGGGGACATTCTCGCACTCAGATCCGCCCCACACTGCGATTCGTTTGTCAGAGTCGATGATGGTGCCGGAGATATCGCTCCCGTTGTTCACGATCTGGAGTCGGTCGAAGCGGTTCATATTGACCACGCCGACCCCTCCTGCAGCGACCGCCGCGACACCTGAACCGCTGGAGCTTCCGTTGGGAGGGCGCCAGCTGACGACGGTGTTGTCCTCCAGCGCGATCACGTTGAGGTAGGGATCGTAGGTGGTCAGGTTGGAAGCGTAGGAGGCGACGACAAACGCCTGACCTTGAGCGTTCTCTGGGATGAGCATGGAGGCGTCGTTGGTGGCGGTGGAGCCCACCGGAGAGTGCTGGTAGGCGATGACGGGGATGTCGCTCTCTACGCGATAGACGCCGCCGGTTTGGAGCGCGCTGACGCTGTCGATCTCCGGCATGCTGGTGACGAACTCGTAGGTCTGGCCGGGCGCGACCGTGGTGGCCGCCGCGACCGACTCCACAGTGCTTCCCTGGGCGATCGAGTAGATGGTGACGTTGGCGGTGAGCGTCTCTGAGAAAGTGCCCACGATGATCGAGTCGTTGAGGTCGTTGTAGAAATTGTCCATGTGGTGGGCGACGAAGGAGCAGCCGATGGACGAGGGCGAAAAGTTGGCGACCTCGCATCGCTCGATGCACCCGCCATTGAAACATTGCTGGGTGGGAGAGCAGTCCACGTCGGGTTGCCATGCGGAGCCGTCAGATTCGCAGACGTGGTAGGTGTTCTCGTCGACGCAGGCGCTCTGGTTGGGCGTGCAGACCGTATCGCCATCGCCATCGCCATCGCCGTCGCCGTCGCCGTCGCCGTC
>CALKDV010000281.1 GCA_938084085.1 uncultured Nannocystaceae bacterium | reverse complement strand
CTGTGCGTTACGGTAGCCGTGCTTCTCGCCGAGGCTCAACGCGAGATCCCACTCGCGCTTCGCAGCTTCAAGCAGTTCCGTCGGGCACTGCGCCGAGGAGATCCCCACCGGGGAGGTTTGAAGCTCCTCGTACTCGGAGGGCGCGGCGCTGTAGGCCGCCCGTCGGTGATTGCGCATCACCCGAAGCATGGAGGCCTGGTTCTCTTCGTACCCTGGGAAGGTGCCGTGTTGCTCTGCGAGCTCCGCAGACATGGCGTAGGCAGAGGAGGTCATGAGGGCCGTCACGCCGCCACAAATCGCCACCGCTTCATCGGAGTCGTAGGGGATGCCTCGCCACATGAAGTAGGTGCCGAGGTTGGCGTACCCGAGCCCGAGAGTACGGAAGCGGTACGAGAGTTCCGCGATCGACTTGCTCGGGAACTGCGCCATCAGCACCGACACTTCGAGCACGATCGTCAGCAACCGACACGCGTGACGGATCGCGTCCGTGTCCAGTTCTCCCGCGAGCGCACCGGAGGTGTGGGTGTATTTCATCAGGTTGATCGACGCGAGGTTGCACGCCGTGTCATCCAAGAACATGTACTCCGAGCACGGGTTGCTCGCGTTGATTCGACCAGAGTTGGGACAGGTGTGCCAATCATTGATGGTCGTATCAAATTGCAGACCTGGATCAGCGCACGCCCACGCGCTGAAGCCGACCTTGTCCCAGAGCTCGCGGGCCTTGAGCGTCCGCGCAACTTTTCCATCAGTCCGGCGGATGAGGTCCCAGGTGCCTCCATCTTCCACGGCCTTGAGGAAGTTGTCGGACATGCGCACCGAGTTGTTGGAGTTTTGACCTGCGACGGTGGCGTAGGCCTCCGAGTCCCAGTTGGTGTCGTACTCTTGGAACTCCAACGCGCGAGCGCCCTGCTTCGCGAGTTGAATGGCCCGTTGGATGTAGTTCTCCGAGATGCGATCTTTACGCGCGTTTTTGATGGCCTTCCGGAGCTCGCGGTTAACCTTGAGGCTGAACCGATCGGTGTCATCACCGTCCCCTTGCGAAGGGAGCGAGTGACACGCGCGAATCACCTCGTTGAGGTGATGGTTGCAAAGCTTGCTCCCCGTCACCAACGACGCGACCTTTTGCTCTTCGACCACCTTCCAGTCGATGTACTTCTCGATGTCGGGGTGATCTACGTCGACGACCACCATCTTCGCTGCGCGTCGCGTGGTGCCTCCGCTCTTAATGGCGCCGGCGGCCCGATCACCAATGCGAAGGAAGCTCATCAAACCACTCGAGCGTCCGCCGCCGGAGAGAGGCTCTCCCTCGCCGCGGATGTTCGAGAAATTGGATCCGGTGCCCGAGCCGTACTTGAACAGGCGAGCCTCGCGAACCCAAAGATCCATGATGCCGTTCTCACCCACGAGATCATCCCCCACCGACTGAATGAAGCACGCGTGGGGCTGCGGGTGCTCGTAGGCGTTTTTCGAGCGCATCAGCTCCCCGGTGTCGGGGTCGACATAGTGGTGGCCTTGAGCAGGCCCAGAGATTCCGTACGCCCAGTGCAAACCGGTGTTGAACCATTGAGGGCTGTTGGGAGCGGCCATTTGGCGCGCGAGCATTGTCGTCAACTCGTCGTAAAACACGCGCGCGGAAGCCTCGTCGTCGAAGTAGTCGTGCTTCCATCCCCAGTAGGTCCAGCAACCAACGAGACGATTGAACACCTGCCGCGTGTCGGTCTCTCCGCCGTACTGTTGGTCTTGCGGAAGCGCCTCGAGGGCCTTGAGATCGGGCTCACTGCGCCACAACCACTCGGGCACGCCCTCCTCGGGCACGGGCTTGAGTCGCGAAGGCACACCCGCACGGCGGAAGTACTTTTGCGCCATGATGTCGACGGCCACTTGGGACCACCCTCGAGGAACGGAGATATCGCTCGCTTCAAACACGACGGAACCGTCGGGGTTGGTGATCTTTGAAGTGCGCGGCTCGAAGGTCACGTCTTCGTAGGCAGCGTCAGATTGCGAGGTAAACAAACGGGTCAAATGCATGGCGACAGAAATTTCTGAGGTGGGAGGACGGGGGGAGAACAAGGAGGGTGAGGATGGGGTGGATTTGACAGCTCGACGCTGGTTTTTTCTTGAATTTTGAGGGCAAAAAGTCCCCGGCTCACCAAAATCCAAGCGTCTGAAGCGTTGGAACACACCGATACAGGTGTTCAGATGAGCGTAGAATGGCGTTCAGCGAGATGCGTGAAACGCGTATGTGAAGGGCTGGGGGCGGAGAAATGTAAACCAGGAAGATGCCCGAAAGATAAATGGGCGGGGTCCTCAAGAGCGGATCGGACGATCCAACCCATGATGTTGAGGTCGGACATCTATAAAACACAATATCTGGTGGTCACGCAAGATGTTTGCAAGGCGAGTTTTGCGCATTTTTCCACAGGTACCGGCCGGTTAGCCGGTGGCTCGTATCGGGAAATCTAGAGACATAAAATCTGGGGAGATGACTCCAACCAACAGCGTTCAGGTGGCGGATCAGGGATCGAAATTTGCCGTGGCCCCGCTCTTGCTAGTGACGAGTCGGCGAGCCCCAAATATGACCCAAGTTCAGACACTCAGGGGCCGTCATCCCCAGCAGTGACGCCAGTTGACCTCCAAAAAATCCGCGCGCACAAAAAAAAATTCCTCCACAGGAGATCTTCTCGATCGAGCGGCCGATATAAAGCCCGCCCCCGGGAGGCGATCTACCGGATCCCGCGAAGGTGCCGGGCGAAGCCGTGGGCGCCACCGCGAATCTGAGGTGCACCAGCCCTTGCCCCACGCGCCAGACCGGGCCAAACTGCCGCCGGGCCGCATCCCCAGCCTCGCTGGCGCCCCCATCCCCCCATGACCAAAGACGTCAATGCGATCTACCGGGAAGAAACCGGCGGCGGAACGCTCGAACGACTCAGCGCTGTCGAAACGTTGAGACAATTGCGCGGACCCGAGAACGTCCGGCTCGCCGACCTCGTGCGCTACCTCCGAGACCGCGAAATGTGGCTGCAGTTTTCGAAGATCACCATGGAAGATCTTCAACAGCTCGCGACGGGGAGATCTCTGCTCGAAAACGAACGCGCGCGTCCCGCGAGGAAGAAAAAGAAAAAACGATTCCTTGAGGACGAACTCGGGCTGCCCGCCACCGACGCGAAAAAAGAACCTCGCGCGCCGGTGGATGGTGGCATCTCCACAGAGGACGTCGCGCAGTTGGTGGTGCCTTTCCTCGAGGGGAATGGGGAGATGACCTTCGATGACCTCCTCGAGTACACCGAGCTCGATCGTCGAGTCCTTCGCTTCCACCTCACCGCACTCGTTAAAGAGGAACGGGTGGAACGCATCGGCGCCGGAAAAAACGCGGTCTTTAGTTCGTTAGGGTAAGACGTTCGCGGACGCGGATTCGCGGGGCGTCGACGCCACATGAGCATCAACGGGGGACGCGCCGACAAACGTGTACGCCGACCGCCCAAGCAGATGATTCGCGATCCTCGGCGCCACATCCTTCACCAAGTAGGTCGCCCCCGCGCTGGTGAGATGAACGCCGTCCCCGGCTCGAATGCTCACCCGCTTCCTCCCGAGCCGCTTGCGCTGAACAAACCGACCCTTGCTATCTGCGAGCGTCCGCCAAATATCGATGAAGTTCGCCCGCGGGCGAACACATAGCTCCCCCCGATAGATGCGATTGAGGTGCCGCATTCGTGCGTGCAGACGGTCCAATCCCATGACCGGCATCCCCACCCAATACAGCGCACTCACGCCACCCGTCGCCGCCTTCGCGAACGCAACCACGCGACGGCGGTACTCGTCATCCCATCCTGCCTCTCCATATCGAATCCACGTGGGGTCTGCCCCGCGTCCCATGTACTGACCCTGGCCATCGTTGCCACCGAACATGCAAATCACCGCGTCGTATGGACCCCCGCGACCGCGCAGTTTCTCAACCTCGGCGATCCAATCGTAGAAGTCTGGGCGGGACAAGCCCGTCGAACTCTTCCCGCTCCGATCTACGGACAGCCCATAGTCTTGCTCGAGTCTGCGCTCCAAGAAAAGCCCGAACGCTCCCGCGATCATACTGTCGCCTACCATCAAGACCCGCAGCGGAGCCTTGGGCTTCGCTGTGACCGCCGCAGCCTCGCTGGGCGCGCCGCCCCCTGCCTCGCCCTGACCGCCCCCGCCCGGGGGCTTCGCGTTCGCAGCAAGAGCACCCGACAGCAGCGCCGTGAAGAAGCCCGCGGCTCCCGCGACCCACTGTCGCCGCCCGCTCAGCGCTACGTCATCGCCTGCTCTCGTTCGCATGGTGAGAAGGATCATGCCCTAGGTATGGACTCGGGAGCTACCCACGGTATTGTCTTGGGGTTCCATCCGCCCGACGCGGATGCGCCACCAAGCCAGGTGACATTCGCCATGACCGCAGATCCGCAAGCCACCATCGATCGCCTCCTCCAAGACAACAAGATCATGCTCTTCATGAAGGGCAACAAGAGCTTCCCATCTTGCGGCTTCTCTCACGAAGTCGTCGCGCGCCTGAAGCAACACGGCGCGAAGTTCGAGACCTTCAACGTCCTCGCCGATCCCGGCGTTCGACAGCAAATCAAGCAGCACGCGAACTGGCCGACCATTCCGCAGCTCTACGTGAACGGCGAGTTCGTCGGGGGATGCGACATCATCCGAGAACTCGACGAGAGCGGAGAGCTCGCTCCGCTCGTCGGTGGCTAGGGGCGCCCCTTCACATCGCGGAGGCACGGAACGGGCCACCGCGCGAGATCTGCGGGCGTCGAGGCGCGGAATTCCACCTAGAAGCACCATCTAAGACCCGCCGTGCGCCTACAGAACGAGCGGAAGAGGTCGATTCCTCTCTTTAGATGACGTTTGAACGTCGGCTCGCCTGCGCACTAGTTCTCATGCTGAGTGCGACCCCCATCGTGCTTGGATTCCTCCCCGAGAATCCAGGCGGCCTCGTTGCGCCGTTCGCAATCTTGGCCGCGACCATCATGACTTTACT
>CALKDV010000280.1 GCA_938084085.1 uncultured Nannocystaceae bacterium | reverse complement strand
ATATTGATCACGCGGCCGCTCGCCTTGGCGCGCAGCAGGTGACGCGACGCGGCCTTCATGCAGGAGAACGCGCCCCGCTGATTCACCGCGATGATGCGCTCAAAGTCTTCTTCCTTGGCGCGCATCAACAGCGAGTCAATGGACACGCCCGCGTTGTTCACGAGGATATGCAACCCACCAAACTCTTCAACGACTCGCTTAATCCCCGCCGCGACCGCCTCGGAATCTGAGACGTCAAAACCAACCGGTGTCGCCGTGCCGCCCGCCGCTCGAATCGATTCGCACACTTCCACCGCCGCGTCTTCTCGCGACGCGTAATTTACCGCCACCGACGCCCCACGTGCTGCGAGCGTCTCCGCGATGGTGCGGCCGATGCCGCGCGAGCCTCCCGTCACGAGAGCGACGCGCCCAGACAGGGAGAGACTTGGGGGAATTTGGGTGGTCGTTTCGTCCACTACGCGGGCACGTCTAGCACATCAAAATCAGCGGTGGAACTGAGAGACGTCACGTTGATGTCTTTGGTGATCCGCTTCACTAGACCGCGCAAGACATTGCCGTGGCCAATCTCGTACGCATCTGTAATCCCCATGTGCAACGCCTTTCGCACTGAGGCCTCCCACCGCACGCGATGTGTCACCTGCTCCACCAGCAGCGCCTTCACCCGTGACTCATCCTGGTTCGGCTCAGCCTCCACGTTCGACACCACCGGAAAGCGCATGGCGGATACCTCGACGTCGTCGAGCGCCGCGGCGAGCCGCGCGGCCGCAGGAGCCATGAGAGAACAATGAAAAGGGGCAGAAACCTTGAGAGGAATCGCCCTCCATCGCCGCTCCTTCGCCGCCGCCACGAGGCGCGTCACCGCTCCCGCATGACCGGCGACCACGGTCTGACCGCCGCCGTTCTCGTTGGCAGGCGCCACCACTTCCGCGTCGGAAATCTCAGCACACGCCGCCTCAAGTTCGTCCAACTGCGCACCAATGATCGCAGCCATCGCGCCCACGCCAGGCTCCACCGCGTGTTGCATCGCCTCTCCACGGAGACGAACGAGCTTGACCGCGTCGCCGAATCGGAGCGCTTCTGCCGCAACAAGCGCAGAAAACTCACCCAGGCTATGGCCCATGGCCAAGCCCACCGAGAGATCAGCCCTCGCCTCCAAGGCCCGCAGGGTCGCGATGCTCGTGGTCAAAATCGCTGGTTGGGTGTTGGCCGTCAGGGCGAGTTGCGCCTCGTCTCCCGAAAAGCACATCGTTGACAGCGCGAATCCCAACGCGTCGTCGGCCTCTTCAAACACGGCGCGTGCCTCCGCGCTCTCCTCACAAAGCACCTTCCCCATGCCTACTTTCTGGCTGCCTTGACCAGGAAAAAACAACGCGGTGGGTGATTTTACTTTTTGCATGCGACTTACTCCGTGTCCTTCGCGGCCCGCATCAGCGCGCCGTGTGATGCGAGACTCTGGGCGACCTCCGCCGTGAGCCCGCCGTCATGAAAGTTGGACGCCTGTCGCAGCCCGTTGGCGAGCGCGACGGCCGAGGATCCTCCATGACAAATGATAACAACGCCGTCCACCCCGAGCAGCGGTGCGCCCCCATAGCTGTCGGGGTCGAGGTGATCTTTCAGGGCGACGAAGGCGGGTCGCGCGAGCATGGCTCCCACCTTGCGAACGAGCCGAGCGTCGACCGAGTCTCGCAGCAAGTGGCTCACCAACCCCATCGCCCCCTCTACAAATTTTAGCGCGACGTTGCCCGTAAACCCGTCGGTCACGGCGACATCGACCTCTCCAGCGAAGACGTCTTTGCCTTCCACGTAGCCGAGGTACTCAAGCTCGGAGAGCTTCGCCTCCTCGAGCAGCGCGTGCGCAGCCCGGGTCAGGTTCGTCCCCTTGCCGGGCTCCGATCCGTTGGACAACAACCCCACGCGAGGTCGAGGCCGTCCTTGCCGAACACGGGCGTAGACCGCCCCCATCAGCGCGAATTGGACAAGGTTGATGGGTCGGCACTCCGCGTTCGCCCCCATGTCCAACATGCAGCACTGGCCGTCGCGGGTTGGGAACGCCGAGACGATCGCCGGGCGATCCACGCCTTTGATGCGTCCTGACTTGAACAGACCGCAGGCCAACATCGCCCCAGAATTTCCCGCGGAGACCACCGCGTCTGCCTCTCCGCGCTTGACGAGCTCGAAACACACAGGCATCGACGCGGCGGGCTTGGCGCGGATCGCCCTCGCCGGGCTGTCGTCCATGCTGATCCGCTCTTTGGCGTCCACGATACGAAGCGGAAGCCCGTGGGCTCCCGCCCCCACCAGCGCCTCGAGGCCCGCGCTGAGCACCGCCGAATCTCCGACGAGAGAGACGTCGATCCCCTCGCGTGCAGCGATCACGGCCGCCTCCAACTCGGCGGTCGGACACTCATCGCTCCCAAACGCATCGAGCGCGACGCGTACGCTCACGGTCTCCTCCTCACGCGAGGCCCTACGTAGGGGCCCCTAGTCCTGGGCAACGTCGATGACCTGACGGCCCTTGTAGTACCCGCATGCGGGACACACGTGGTGGGACAGGGTCAGGTCTTCGCAATTGGAACATGCGGAGAGGTTCGGCGGCGTCAGCCGGTCGTGGTTGGCGCGTCGCATGTCGCGGCGGGCGGGGGATTTTTTCTTCTTGGGAACGGCCATGGTGTCCTCATTCCTGGGCGAACTCTCAGTGGAAACTCGCCGCTGCTGAAATCTGATTCTTGCGGGGCGCGTGGCCCCAGCAGGGACCGCTCTCTATCAAAGCCGGCCGCCATTGCATAGCCAAACCCATCAGCACCCGCGCTTTTGGCGCACCTGCTATTTAGGAGCCCTCCGAGAGACCCATGAGCTTGCGCTTCCACTCGGGTATTTCGTCCTCCCGGTCCTCCCCATCCGCTTCGTCCTCCATGAATGGCGCCTTACACGCGCTACAGTTCGTCGCATCCGCTGGCATGTCGTTCACCATGGCGCCGCACCGACCACACATGCCTCGACACGCTTCCCCGAGGGCGCACAGCACCCGCATGGGGAACGCAAGCAGAAGCTGCTCGCGCACCACGTCGGACAAATCCACGGCGTCCCCCTCATAAAAGATCTCATCGAGATCGCTGGCGACGAGTTCCACCCCGTCCGCCTCGTCCCCGGGCGCCTTCTTCATATAGTCGCGAATTCTGGCTGCTGGCAGGACCGTCAGGCACATCTCCTCGCCCGCGTCGACCACCGCGTCTCCCAAGCACCGGCCGCACGGGACCACGATTCCACCTCGCAAACGCCCACGCAGCAGCAGCGTGCCATCCGAGTGCAGGCTGAAACTGGCGGCGAGTTCGGCCGCCTCGCCGGCCCGCGCCTCCGTGTCCGCGCACACCGTATTGATCCACTCTTTCGAGAGATTGATGACACGCTCGGTGGCCTGTCCCGGCTGACGACGCAGCCACTCGAGATCCACTTGCAGGGCTTCGTGGACCTCTCGTACCGAGTCGGGGACAGCGGGGTTTCCGCGCTTCGGGTGGCTGGACATGTCGAAGGATGTAGACCATGCCCTCTCCCTGCACAAGCCGTTCTGCGCGGGCGATTGGCGCCGGCGCGCAGAAAACAACACGATCGTCCCTGAAACGTGCCTTCTACGGTTGCGGGAGCGCTCGTGAGTCGGTTATTCCACGCAGGCTCTTGGGCAATCCACGACGCCATCTTCCACGGTCTGCACGCGACGCGCTCGCGTGCCATGGCCGCTCGCTTCCGAGGCGAGGGGCCGCCCCTCGTTTGGGGTGCGCGCGTCGTCGCGGGCGCGCGCAGGGGATCGGCGTGCGCCTCGTCGTCGCCTTGATGTGCGCGGTCCTCTTCGCCCCCTCGGTCCACGCGAGCCCGTTCTCCCTCGTCCGCACGGACAGCGTCGGGGCGGGTTCGGGCACAGGCGGCGAGACCGCACGGGCGCACAGGATCACCGCGGTCATCGCCGAGGACATCGACGACGCGACCGCCGAGGACGTCGCCCTTCGCCAAGACCAACTCGACCGGTGGGCGGAGGCTTTTCGTGCCGAGGCTGCGCCGCTGCGGCCCGCTCTCGCGTACCAGCGCCGCGAAGCGCCTGCCTCAACGACGCCCGCACCCGAGGACGCCGACACGCCGGCGGACGACACATCCACGTCCACTTCGACTCAGGTCAAGCGCAAGCGAGGCATCCCCCCGTTTTACCTGAGAAAAGAGACTGACACCCACACGACCAGAGCGCTCTACCTGCCACCGCTGTTCATGCACCGAACACCGAAGGCAGGGCATCCCGAGAAACTCCTCCACCTCGATCTCTCGCTGACCTTCGGTTGGTACGCCAAACAGCAAGAGAAGAACCGCTACATCAATCCGGTGGGGCTGTTCTTCGGGGGGTTCTCTGAGCAGCGCGCCGCGTGGGCGATGGTGCCGCTGCTCATGGGCTACAAGCGCGTGGGCGAGTCCTTCCGCTTTGGTCAGTTCCCGCTGGTGTGGTGGTGGGGCAACCGAGAAGTCAAAAATCTCCTCGTCGCTCCCTTCCACTTCCAGCAAAAGCGACCGGATGGGTTCCGCGGCATGTCGCTGCTGCTCGCGTGGTACGGCCACGAGAACCTCCAAGACAACGACCCGAGCAACGATAAGCGTTATACGATCTTCGCTCCGGTGTATCTCGGGCTCACCAAGGGCACGGCCAAGCTCCACCTGAGCCCCGTCTTCATCGCCGGAAGTGACGAGCGCAAGGGGGTTAAGCACCGCACGGCGTTCCCCTTCTTCCATAAGAGCACGCTGGAGTTCGGCAACCGCAACGAGTTGTGGACGCCCCTGTACATCCAACGCTCGGATCGCGCCCGCCAAAAGAACACCTGGGTCGTCCCGCCGGCGCTCAGTTTCTCGCACCACACAGGCGCCCACAC
>CALKDV010000279.1 GCA_938084085.1 uncultured Nannocystaceae bacterium | reverse complement strand
ACTGCGAGCGACGTGGGCGCTGACACAGCGGCGACCGCCGGAACCCCCGACATCATCGCCTTCTGTACGATCTCAAAGGACACCCTCCCTGAGACCATGAGCAGGGTTCCCCTGTCGGCGCCATGCTGGAGACGCCAGCCCAATACCTTGTCGACCGCGTTGTGGCGGCCTACATCTTCGAAGATGCGCAGCAGCTCCCCCTCCTTGGTGAACAGACCCACGCCGTGAACACCCCCCGTCGCGACGAACGTCGGCTGTGATCTCGCGAGGGTTCGCGCCGCGCCAGCGATCACCGCCGGCGTGAACACCTCCCGGTGATGATGGAGGGACGGTCGCATCGCGAGCAGATCCTCGATGGTCGTCCTGCCGCAGACACCGCAACTCGATCCGGTCAGGTTCGTGCGGCGCATCCGTTGAATTCCGGGGAGGCAGCGATCGGCGACCACCACCTGAAGCACATGGTGCTCCTCATCTCCGTCGGACTCCTGATCGCAGTGTCGAATGCTCCTGACGTCATCCAACGTCTCGACAGCACCCTCCGAGCGCAGCATGCCGAGCCCGAGATACTCATCGTGCCCTGGGGTGCGCATGAGCACGGCCATGGGCGATCCGTTGACGCGAATCTGCAGGGGAGACTCCACAGCGACCGGATCATCGACGCTGCCCCTTAATGTCCCCTCCCGCCACTCCTCCCGAAGGAGGGGCTGAGACGTGCGTTCCTCATCTTTCACCTCCCCATCATAGCCTCTGCGAAGAGTTTGATGGATGATGTCGGCTGTGAGTCACGTCGCGCTCGCCATTCACTCGCTGCTCGATTCGCTCTTGGCGAACTCGAGCCCGCGCCCTGCGCTCGATGAGTTGATCCAGGCTTCCACGACCGACCCCTCCACCCGCGTGCTCCTCCACTCCATCACAGCGGGGCCTGAGCCGATCGAGGCGCTCCGTCGGGCTTCGCTACTGCCGGACGCCGCGTTGCAGCACGCCAAGTTCGAAGCCTTCGCGCCGTTGCTGCACCAGGGGAACTACCCTGCCCGATTGTGTGGTCTGTTTCCCGAGGGGATGTCTGCGATCTCGCCGCTCGAACGAGTCATCGACAGCACCTCTGCGGACTTGGCGGCATTGAGAAGTCAGTTCGACGCTGCTCGCGCCACTGCCAGCGAAGAGGACGCCCTCGGTCGCGTCTGCGCGGCCCACTATCTGAACCTCTGCGCCTTGGAGACAGCAAAGGCGCCGCTCGAGCAGGTCTGCGCAGGCCTCTCGGACCTCGCCGCCGCCGCCGTGCAGTTTGCGCTTTCGCGAGAGGTGGGACTCGAAGAGAAAGTCGTCGTCTTTGGCATGGGGAAACTCGGGGGCCACGAGTTGAATTTTCGCAGCGACATTGATCTGGTCTTCGTCCACGCAGATGACGCGGTGCCCCTCGGGCCGCAGGGGCACGCCGGGCGGGTCCGACTCCACGAGGCGATACGCAGGGTCGTCGCGCGACTCGAAGGGACTGGGGTGTGGCGCCCGTTGTTCCGCGTGGACCTTCGCTTGCGCCCGTTTGGGAGCCGCGGCCCCATCAGCTCCTCGTACTCCGCGGCGATTCGATACTTCGAGACCCACGGTCGCGGATGGGAGCGTCAGGTCTGGATGCGGGCTCGTCCGATCGCGGGCGCGGTCGAACTCGGCGAGCGGCTGCTGCGAGAGCTGAGTCCGTTCGTGTATCGGCAGAGCACATCGCCGGCCATCATCGATGAGATCAAAGGCCTCACGGAGCGAGCCCGGCGAGAGGTGAGGCGTCGCCCCGGCGTCGTGGGCACAGATGTAAAACACGATCGCGGCTGCATTCGTGAGATTGAATTTTTCACTCAAGGTCTGCAGCTTCTCCACGGTGGCAAGATCCCCGCGCTCCGAACGCCCAGCACCATGGCGGCGTTCGATCGACTGCTCGCCCATGGATTCCTCTCGGATCTTGAACACGAGGTGCTCTCTCATGGCTATCGATGGCTGCGCCGGGTCGAGCACCGCGCCCAGCTTGCCGACGGCCTCCAGACACACCTTGTCTCCCATGAGCCCGAAGCGGCGCGACTCCTCACGGCCAGGATTGAGGCACCGGACCGCCCCTTGGATTCCGCGGATGACGACGGCGCTCCGCTGCTCGCTCAGCTTGCACAAATCCGCGCCGCAGTGGTCGCTCTGTGCGATCCGGAGGATGAACGAGACGCGCCCGAAGTCCGCGCTGCGCGGCTCGACAAGGACGCCGTCCTCGACCCCATGGCCAATGACGATGTCGCAATTTCAGCGCTTGAGCGCCTCGGCGCGAACGATGGAGCGGAGGCGCTCGCGCTGGTTCGTGCCCTCCGCGCGGGCCCTGATGCGGCTCTGAACGCCAAGGGAACCCCCCGCGACGGTGCGAAACGGCTCTTGTTCGCGTGTCTTCAAAGCGGTGATTCGGAGCGCGCCCTGTCCCGGATGGTTTCCTTCGCCGCCCAGCGCCCCGCCCACTTCACGGTCTGGCGCCTCCTCGCGAGAGATGAACACCAGCGGACCGTTCGACTCCTCGCCGAACTCTTTGGCTTGAACGACTCGCTCAGCCAGGGGATCTTGGGTTTTCCCCACGCGAGAGGTCGCGTGGAAGATACATCCTTCACCTTCCTGGTCGAGGCCTCGCTCGACGCGCCGCTGACCGCGCAACAGATCGGCGAACACTTCGACGCGGCGATGAAACCACTGCACGAGCGGTGTCCCGCGAACGAGGTCGACACGGTGTTGAATCACACCCGCCATCGCATCCTCACTCAGATGGCGCTTCACGACCTCGCCCATCAGCCTCCCGCCGAAGAGATCGGTGCCCGACTCGCAGATCTCGCCGACGAAGTCTTGCGTCGCATGCTTGAGGACCAAGTGCGTCGATATAACGTTGCCCAAGGGGAACAAGGCAACTCGTTTGATCTGGCGGTGTTCGCGTTGGGCAAGCTCGGAATGCGATTCATGGACTTTGGCTCGGACCTCGATCTCGTCTTTGTGTTTCGGCCGCGGGATCCTGACACCGCCCCCGCGAAGGAGCTGCGCCAGGACGCTACGCGAATCGGAATCGAAATGATGTCGAGGCTCCGAAGCAACGCCGGAGGAACACGCCTCTACGACGTGGACACCCGCCTACGCCCCTCGGGACGCCAAGGGCTCTTGGTCTCCTCTGGTGAGGCCTTCTCCCGCTATCAGCGCGGCAGCCTGCCCGTGTGGGAGCGGCTCGCCTCACTTTGGATCCGACCCATCGCAGCCGCACATTTTGGAGCCGGCTCGGCGCCACCATCCACAGGGCGCGAGGTTGTTGCATGGGCGGAAGAACTGTCCCGC
>CALKDV010000278.1 GCA_938084085.1 uncultured Nannocystaceae bacterium | reverse complement strand
CGCTCATTTTATTCTCGGTTCCGCTTTTGAGCGGGGCACCCCCGTTCGCCATGCTGCCGGCGCTCTTGTCCGGGGTCTTCGCCGCGCTGTTTGTGACTCAACCCTGGAGGCGTTTGCCACGATGGAGATTTCGCAAGGCCGCCGGAAATAGGGACGTGGCTCGACACCTACGGGTGGTTCGCGGTCCGGATGACATGCTGAACTGAGCCAGGTAGGATGTGTGCGACGCCCTCAGGCGTTGCGTACGCCTTGCCACCCTCGACACCATCCGATTTGAATCACGCCGGGATGACGACGACCTTCTTCTCGTCTCCGAGCAGTCATACACAGATTCGGCGGGTGCTCTTGCGGGTGCGCGGTGGACCAGATGCGGGCATGGAGATCCAGGTGTCCCGTCCCAAGATCATGGTGGGACGGAGCGGAGTTAATGACCTCGTCCTCACGGACACCTCGGTGAGCGGCACCCACATGCAGATCGTCTTGAACGAGCGTGGTGTGCTCGTGCAGGATCTTGAGAGCACGAACGGCACCGTCGTTGGCTCGATCCGCATTCGAGAGGCGTGGATTGACCCGGGCACCGTGATCTCCGTCGGCAAGACGGACATCGAATTCTTATCTGCCGACGAGGTCGAGATCCCCCTCTACAAAGAGGACTATTACGCGGGACTGTATGGCGCGAGCCCGGCGATGCGGGAGGTCTTTGCGGTTCTTGAGCGCGTAGCGAAGACCGAGATGAGCGTGCTCGTCGGTGGGGAGACCGGGACAGGCAAGGAGCTGGTCGCGCGCGCGCTCCACGATGAGTCCGCGAGGGCGTCGGGGCCGTTCATCGTGCTCGACTGTGGCGCCCTCTCCCGCGAGCTGGCAGAGGCCGCCATCCTCGGACACAAGAAGGGATCCTTTACGGGCGCGATCGCAGATCGGGCCGGGGCATTCGAGGAGGCGAACGGCGGGACGCTGTTCCTCGATGAGATCGGGGAGCTACCTCTCGATCTGCAGCCCAAGCTCTTGCGGGTGCTCGATCGTCGCGAGGTGCAGCGGGTTGGAGAGAGCCAGACGCGGCCGGTGGATGTTCGCGTGGTCGCAGCGACCCACCGGGACCTCCGGAAGATGGTCGGAAACGGTCAGTTCCGGGAGGACCTGTATTTCAGGCTCTCCGTGATGAATGTGGAGCTGCCTTCGCTTCGCGAGCGCGGTGATGACGTTTTGCTCATCGCGGATCGTTTCCGGGAGGAGTTCAGTCGCGCGCGCAACGAGCGAGTTTCTTTTGGTGAGGACGTGGTCGCGACGCTCCGAAAAAACCAGTGGCCCGGCAACGTGCGGCAGCTTCGCAACACGGTGGAGCGGGCGTGTTATCTGGCGAAAAATGGGATCATCTCTCCCGCCGACCTGCACATTGGCGGTCGCGCCGCGGCCCCCATTCAACGCGCGGCGCAAGAGGCCGGGGCGCTCCCTGAGGAGCTGTTCTCCAAGCCCTTCAAGGTCGCGAAGCAAGAGGTGATCGACCAATTCGAGCGGGCGTATCTCGAGCGGATTGTGGCGCGAACCGATGGGAACTTGAGTCGGGCAGCGGGGGAGGCTGAGATCACTCGCTACTACCTGCGGGAGCTGTTAAAGCGACTTGGCATGCACAAGTCGAATAAGCCGCCCGCTGGGGAGGAATGATCCGAATGGGGTTATTTCGTGGGAACACGCCGGCGTTTAGTTTCGGGGTGGCCGCGTGGCTGCTCGGATGTCAGCCAGCGGTGGAGGATCCGATCCGCGCGGCGAGCCGGTTCGTCGCCGTCGCTGGCTACGGCCAGGGCGTGTCGATCTGGCCGCACCTGTCCGCCGAGACCCGCCTGATCCTCGAACGGGAGGCGGAGCGCGCGTCGAACCAGATCGGTGAGCGACGAAATATTGCGCCCAGCGAGATGTTGCAGATCGTGGACGTACCGACCTTCGACCCACGTCGAATCCCGGAGCTTCGCAGTCAATCAGATACGACCGCGGAAGTAGTCTTCTTTGATATGGAGGGCACCGAGTATCCAGTGAAGATGTTTCTTGAAGAGGAGCATTGGCGAGTGAATCTTCCCCTGGATGACGCCATGAGCCCGGGAGTTCGGCCGTGACTCGGAGACGTCAACGCGTTGGACTCGTGATCGCGCCGCTGACCGTCGCGGCGGCCGTGATTCTTCATGCGTGGATCGACGTGCCTCGCGGGCCCGTGCAGCCGCGGGTGACCAAGCAATCCAAGGCGAAGAAGGCGAAGACAGCGAAGAAGGCGAAGCCAGCGAAGCCCACGAAGGCCGCAGGCACGAAGTCCGCAAAGGCCACCGCGGCGAGCGGCGCGAGGGGTGCCCCAACCCCAGCCTCCGGGGGCGCGCCGGCAGCGGGGGCGATGGACGCTCCTGTGACAAAGGACCGACCGCGCGGGGACTTTCCGCGATCCGTCACGTCAACAGATCGCTGAGTGGCGCTGGCCTAGAATCGAATGCGACCGCCGACGAGCGCGCCGCCACCTGGGAGTGGCGCGCCACCGAGGGAGAAGCCGCGCTCGATCAGCATGGCCGCGGTGTCGCTCTTTTTCCGAGTGAACAAGAGCGTCGTGAACACGGCGGTGGAGACGGCGAACACACCCGTCGCGATCCATGCGGCGGTGGTCGTGGTCGCGAGCGTATTGCCCTTGTTGCAGAGTTTTGTAACAGACGCGTTGCGGACTGCGCCGGGCTCATTCTCGGGATCGATCTCTTCTCCCGCGTAGCTGCAAAGGTCGATTCCGTCCGTTGCGAGCTGGTTCCGATCGATGTCGTTGGAGTCATTCTCGTCCTCCAGGCTCGCGTCGGCCTCGTCGAGGAGATCATTGCGAACAGATCCCTGCACCAGCAGCGCGGTTGTGATGGCGGTGCCAAGTGAGGCCGCCGTCAAGCCAGCGCTGACGCCGACGCCCGCCCACTTCCATGCCGGCGGAGAGGGATCTTTGCCCCACTCCCAGCTTCGTGAATTCTCCTTGGGTCCGTCAACCACCTCCTCAGGCTCTCCCTCCTCTTCCCCCTCGTCGGGGGCCGCGGCGGGCGGGCTGTCGTCGGTGTCCTCCCACAGCTCTGCGACGACGGAGGTCGCCAGAGATTTGGTGGCCTCTGGGGAGACCAGCTCTTTCGCGTCGATGGCCTTGCGGATGGTGGATGTGAGGACGTGGGACTCCACCTGAAGCAGACTTAGCGTGAGGATAAACCCGTCCCCGTTCGCTCTCAGGGCCCCGTACAAGAGCTCGGTCGCGCCGAGGTTTTCACCGCCTCGGCCGAGGCAGTCAAAATCCTCGCCGTCGCAGTCCATGGTGACGTTGAGTTCGAGGAGCGTCATCTCGGCGCCCGCGGAGAAACCGCGCGCGACGAGGGCATCACGCAGCGCCGAGGAGAGCGCGCTGGCCTTCTCAGAGGTCGCGTCGTCCGAGTCGAGGCCGAGCACCGTAGGAGTTGCAGCGGCGGCTCCGAGAGCGGCGGCAGGTGTCATCGAGGAGACGCCAAGGGTGGCGATGGTGGTCGCGGAAACGAGGACTCTTTGAAACGAACGATTCATATGGCTTGGGCGCTCTCGACGGAGGCGGCGGGGCAACCATACCCCAATCTCTGGTGGCGCTGCAGCAGTTGAAACGCCTTGTTTGCGGCTTCGTAGGTCGTTTGCCACGGTCGCTGGTAGTATGTTCAAGGTGAACGCGACGGAGGAGCCTCAGGGGGATACTCCCCACGACGCGCAGGTCTACCCGCGAATCCGAGCGCGACGAAGTCTCGCTACCCCAATTTGGGCGTTCGTCCTCATGATTATCGTGCTGAGCGGCTTTTCGGCCGCGTTCATCGCGAACAAGAGCCGTGCGTTGCGCGCCGAGTTCGATCTCCTGACCTCGATTTACGTCCCGCTCGGTGTGCGTTTGTCAGCAGCCCACGCCGGCTCGGCGAAAATCGGTGCGCGGATCGAGGCCTTGTCCACGGGAGGCCCGAGCGCGATGGCAGCCCTCGATGACCCGTCCATTTTGGTGTTCGCGGAGGCGCTCGAGCGGCGTGAGGCGCTGGTCGAAGAGTTGGGTGGACCGATTCGAGAGGCCATGGCCAAGCTTGAGGAGGAGCGAAATGGCTCCAAGTTTGCGGGGTTGCGGCTCCTCGCCTCTCAGGTGGATCAGCTTGAGCAAGTGGTCCATGTGGACGCGGGCCGAGAGGTGATGGAGGTGTTGCTCGACACGCGACGTCAGTACGAGATCAACAATCGATTTCGCTCGCTCCAAGAGTTGATGTCGAAGCTCGTGCTTGAACAGCGCGAGGCGGTGGAGAATTACAGCCGTCAGACCGAGCGTCTCATCGCGATCACCACGACCATCTCCATGGTGCTCAGCATCGTGGTCGCCCTCGTGGTTGGTTTGACACTGCGACCGCTTCAGCGACTCAGCGAGGGGGTGCGGGAGTTGGGGCGGGGTGAACGGAGCCAGCGTGTGACGCTCAAGGACAGCGATCCAGTCCACGACGACGAGGTGTCTCGCCTCGCGCGCGAGTTCAACCTCATGGCGGACGCCCTCCAAGAACGTGAGCGGCGCTTGGTCGCGAGCGAGCGACTCGCGGCGGTGGGCCAGCTGGTCGCCCAGGTGACCCATGAGATCCGGAACCCCTTGTCCAGCGTGGCGTTGAATTTTGAGCTCTTGCAAGACGAGTTTACGTCGTCGGAAGGCGACGCCCAGAAGATCATTCAATCGATCGGAACCGAGCTTGAGCGGCTCTCGCAGATCACCGAGACCTATCTCGACTTTGTCCGCCGACCTCAGCCGTCGAGACATCCTACGGACCTGCGTGAAGAGATCGTCGATCTGGCCGCCTTCCTCCGCCTCGAATTTGAGCAGGCGGGTGTGACCCTCCAGATTCGCGATGGCGTCGATCTTTGCTGGTCGGCCATCGACGCAGACCAGATTCGGCGCATGCTGATCAACTTGCTCCGCAACGCGCGGGAGGCGGCCGCAGGTCTCGAAGGTGGTCCGGCATCGCGCACACCCAAGGTCTGGGTTGGCATCACGGCCAGCGATGAACAAGTTCGTATCGAAGTGGGGGACACGGGCCCCGGGTTGCCGCCGGAGATCCAAGATACGGGGCAGATCTTTGACGCGTTCTTTACTCAGAAGGCGAAGGGGACCGGGCTCGGCCTCGCCGTGGTGCGCCAGGTGGTGGAGGCGCACGGGGGCAGCGTCGAAGTGGCGCAAACTGGGCCAGAGGGCACCATTTTCCGGGTCTTGTTGCCGGCTTGCGATCCTTGAAGGCCCTCCGTATTCTCTCCCGACGCACCCACGCCGGTGTGAACACGCTATGTACGCGCGCACGACACTCGTTGCCCTCTTTGCCAGCCTTTCTTTTTCGGTTGGCGCCTGTACCTTGATCTTGCCCCCGGGAGACGGCGACGACGCGGTCGACCGCTGCGAGAACGTGAGCGAGTGCCCAGACTATGGGGACAACCGGCTGGTGGGGCAGTGCTTTTCGAACGATTCCGAGGTCAACAGCGCGCCCGGTGTGTGCGTCGCGACCTGGAAGCCGGAGTCCTGCGATCCCACGGACACGACCTTGCCGCTCGGCGAGACCTACGAGATGGCGGTCGCCCTTGGCACCGCGGTGTACACACAGGGGTGCAGCGACGAGAACCGCGGCACGCGAGGCTGTCCGGTGGACGCCATGGGTCAATGTGAAGAGGGCACCGAGGCGCAAGACGGTTTTTGTCAAAAGCCGGGAGATCCCGTGTTGGCGGGTGTTGGCGGAGAGACGTCGTTGCTGGGCCAAGACGTGCTTGATCAGTCCTGTCGCTTCTTCTTTTGCAACGAGGACTTTGTCTGCGACAAGACCACGTTTGCGTGTCGTCCCTGCGATCCAAACAAATTGATCGGCGAGGGCGGATGCTCGGAGATTTGGGTGGATGGAGCGCCTTCGCCAATTTATATGAACCAGGGTGCGCTCAGCGGCGCGTGTAAGAACGAGAACGCTGAGAGCCAGGATCCACAGGCTTTTTCGCAGGGCCTCCCTTCGGCGCCAACTCCCTAGCGCAGGCTTGAGGGGGAGCGCGAGAGACCGGGCCACGTGGTCGTGATCAGCGCTCGGGTCACGGCGCTTATCCGCGGGCGCTGCAGCGCTCGGGTCGCGCTGTTCCGCGCGTCGTCGGGGCGCCGGCAGGCGCGAGCGGCGAGCGCGAGTAACGTCAGGCTGTCGGGGTCCGTCGCATCCAGGGCGAGGCCAAGATCCACGAGCGCGTTGGCGCGTCGGCGCTGACCGGTCGCGGCCAGGGCGAGCGCGCGTGCACCGAGGGTCCGCGGTGATGTCGGTGCGATTTGTCGGAGTCGCTCGAGGTGCCGCGCATCTGGGGCAGGAGCCCCGCTCGCCAACGACAACAAGATGAGCCGCGCGGCGGCCTCGGCGTTCGAGAAATCCCGCTCGAGGACGGTGTCGAGGGCGGTCTGTTCGGCCGCGGCGTCCCCCGCGTCCCGGGCGATTCGTGCGCGCAAGACCAGGTGTTCGCTGCGGGCGTCGGTGAATTGCTCCGCGCGCTCAAGCGCCCGGACCGCCGCGGGGATCGCCCGCGTCTCGCGCAGAGCGATGCCGCGCAGCATGGCGCTCTCGTAGCCTTCACCATCGGCGTCCTCCAAGAGGTCTATTTGTTGAAGCGAACGGGGAAAATCGCCCCGTC
>CALKDV010000277.1 GCA_938084085.1 uncultured Nannocystaceae bacterium | reverse complement strand
TACGCAGAGTTCGGGCTCAACGTGGCAAGCCCCGTGGAGGTCGCGCTGGCCATGGACGAGGGCCCGACTGCGCTGCAGCGTGGCTTCTCAACCTTCGCGTTCTTAAGTGTGGTGCTCGGGGCGCTCGCGCTGATTTTCGCCACCTTCGCGCGCTTCTTCTCCATCCTCTCCACCATCGTTATCTACGCGGTGCTGCTGGGCTCGATGTCCCTTGTGGTCGTGCCTTCGCTGATGAGCGGGCTGATGAGTCGACTCCGCGAGCAGATTCTCGACCAGAAGGCACACCTGCTTATCGAGGGCAAGGATGGCCGGCACCTGGCGAATTACGACGAGATCGTCGAGGTGCTGGGTGGGGTGGATGCCCTGGTGGGGGTGAGCCCCTTCGTGGAGGGGGAGGTGATGATCCTTAGCGGAATTGATCGTGACGGGGCGATCTTGCGTGGCATCGATCCCTCGCTCTTCGCGAGGGCCTCTCGCATCGAGGACATCATCGATGAGGGCTCCTACAACGCGCTGCTCGATCCGGGGAGCATCCCGCGTTCGACGTCGCGATTTGGCTCGACCCCCTTGTCGAAGATCGCGGTGGACGCTCCCATAGGAAGTCGCGCGGTTGATGGGGCGCCGTCGGTGGAGGAGCCCAACGAAGACGCCGAGGAAGACGCAGAGGAAGACGCCGAGGAAGACGCCGAGCTAGACGCCTTCGAGAACGCACCTCCCGTGGACGACGCGAAGGAGCGCGCGCAAGTGCCCACGACGGAGCGACTGCAGGCGCGCCAGCGCATCGAGGCGACCTTGGCCGCTCTTGAGGAGGAGGGGGAGGGATGGGAAGACCCGGTCGAGACATTGGGACTGTCGAACCCGCAGCCCCGCGGAGAGGAGGACGCCCCATTGCCCTCGTCGCCGGCGCAGGCCACGGCGACGACGGACGCTGCCGCGGAGACGCCAGCCTCGGAGGACGCCATCCTCGATCCGATCTTGGTGGGTAAGGAGCTAGCCCTTGAGCTCGGCTTGAACGTCGGCTCTGAGGCCCAGATGATCACTCCGGTCGGTCGCATGACCCCGGCGGGGAGGGTACCGGGCGTGTTGAAGGTCGCGGTCGGCGGCGTCTTCTTCTCCAAGATGTACGAGTACGATAAAAAACTCATCTACGCGCCTCTCAAGACCGTGCAGTCGTTTTTACGCGTAGGTCCGCGGGTCTCAGGCATCGAGATTCGTCTTGCCAACGTCGACGCGCTTGACGAGGGCGAGGCGCAGGTCCTCGCGGCCCTTGATGGACTCGGTCGCTCGGACTTACGGGTGCGCACGTGGGAGGACCTGAACCGGAATCTGTTCGCGGCGATGTACTTGGAGAAGATCGCGATGTTCGTGGCCCTGAGTTTTGTCGTGCTCGTGTCTGCGTTCGGCATCTTGACGAGCAACCTGATGAGCGTGTTGGAGCGCTACGAGGAGATCGCGATCATGAAGGCCATGGGCGCGTCAGATCGAAGCATCCAACTCATCTTTTGGGCCGAGGGCCTGTGTGTCGGCGTGCTGGGCGGGGCGTCCGGCATCGGGATCGGCCTGCTTATCTGTTGGGCGCTGGCGCGCTTCGGCCTGCCATTTGAGGCCATTTACTACATGCACGAGGTGCCCGTCGAAGTGCATTGGGACGAGGTCGGGCTCGTCGGCGTGAGCGTGTTGGTGGTGGTGTGGCTGTTCACGCTCTACCCGGCGAGGATCGCCGCTCGCATGCGCCCTGTGGACACCCTCCGACTCGCCGATTAGACGGGGCTGCGCCAATGCCGCCGCGCGCATTCCATGGGACCTCGGGGCTCCGGCGACGTTGACAGCCGTTTAGGCGGGTTCTAGGGTCCGCGAAAGCCCTTCCCCATGACTGCCGACACCGAATCTAGCGCTGACAACGCGACGGCCTACACGGACACCCGTCCCATCCTCGTTGAGGTGGAGGGGGTGTGCAAGGAATTCGAGATCGGTCATCGCGTGCTGCCCGTGCTTCAAGACGTGGACCTCACGATCCGCGCGGGAGAGATGGTCACGATCATCGGTGCATCCGGCGCGGGAAAATCGACGTTTCTTCATTGCCTGGGGACCTTGGACCTGCCGACGCGAGGCGCCATCCGCTTCGAGGGCATGGACGTCACGGGGCTGTCGCCGGTGGATCTGGCCGCGTTCCGCAACCAGACCATCGGGTTTGTGTTCCAGTTCCATCACTTGTTGCCGGACTTCAGCGCCCTCGAGAACGTGATGATGCCGGCCCTCATCGCGCGTCGACCCCGGCGCGAGGCCAAGGCGAGGGCGGAGGAGATGCTGGCCTCTGTCGGGATGGACCATCGTCTGGGGCATCGTCCGGGCGAACTCTCTGGTGGGGAGCAGCAGCGGGTGGCCATCGCGCGAGCGTTGGTCATGGAGCCGAAGATGTTGCTCGCGGACGAACCCACCGGGAACCTCGACACCAAGACCAGTCGCGAAGTTCATGATTTGCTGTTCCGTCTCAATGAGACACGAGGTCTGACGGTGCTCATCGTGACCCACAATATGGAGCTCGCAGCCCAGATGCCTCGGTGCGTGCGCATGGCGGATGGGCGGATTTCGTCGGCGGGAGAGGTCTCTTCCGCGGCGGCGACGGAGGCACGTGGACAGGACTGAGTCGGGCGCCGCGTCGACACGGGCGCGCCAGGCAACTCGCCGCCGTCCATTGGACCTCGCTCGTGTGAGGCTCACGGCGGCGATCGTGCTGATCGCGGTGCTTTTCGGGGCTTCGGGAGATGCGCGCGGCACCGGGCTCAGCGGCCGCGCCCTGAAGGACTGGGGCGCACAGCTCCCCGGGCTGGAGACCATGCTTGATCTCGCGGCGCTTCAAGAAGTCCCGGTTGAGGTCTACGGGCGCGACATCGTCGCGATTTCGTTCAAGGGCAACCGTCGCGTCGAGTCCGAGGCGATGTTGCTCGAGATCGGCACCAAGATTGGCGGACAAGTGTCTGCGCGGACCTTGGCCTCCGACCTGCGGCGCTTGTGGGCTCTGGGCTACTTTGAGGACGTCTCTGTCGCCGCAGAACTTGTCCCCGATGGTGTCCGATTGACCTTTGAGGTGTCAGAGCGGCCGAGCATCCGCAAGATCATCGTGGATGGGAACACGAGCGTAAAACTCGACAAGATCAACGAGGTCCTCGACCTCGCGAAGAATGAGGTGCTCGAGCTCGGCAAGGTGAAGGCGAATGTCGAGAAGGTGAAGCAACTCTACACAGCGGAGGGGTTCTTCCTCGCCGAGGTGAGCTACGCGGTTCGGCCGGTGGAGACCGAGCCAGGCAAAGTCGACGTGGTGCTCTTGGTGGAAGAGGCCTCCGAGGTGGTCGTCCGAGGGATTACTTTCGTGGGCAACAAGGCCTTCAAGGACCGGGAAATCGGCAAGGTGATGCTCACCCGCGTGGGCGGATATTTGAGCTTGGTGACGAAGAAAGCGGGGGGCGTCTACAATCGAGAGGCACTCGCGCAGGATTTCGCGAACATCAAGGCGTTCTATGGGGACAGCGGTTACCTTGATGCGAAGCTCGGCGACCCGGAGTTGGCCCTGTCCGCGGATCGCCGTTTTGTTCACATTACGATTCACGTGGACGAGGGCCCCACGTACACGCTCGGTGAAGTGGCTGCGCGAGAACTCGTCGCCAGGGGGGAACCGGAACTCCTCAGCGAAGACGTGCTGGCACGCTCGATCAGACCTGTCACGCGCGTCGGCGACACAGTCTCTTGGAGCAAGCTGCAGGGGGTGCGTCAGGAGATTGAGCGTCGCTACAAGGACGTCGGGTACGCCTATGTGAACGTGGTCCCCAATACCCGCCAGGATCGCGACAACCTCAAGCTCTACGTCACCTTTGAGGTTCAAAAGGGACCGCTAGTGTACGTGGAGCGCATCGACATCCTCGGTAATGACAAGACCTCCGATA
>CALKDV010000276.1 GCA_938084085.1 uncultured Nannocystaceae bacterium | reverse complement strand
TAGGAACGGGAGGCGCCCCTTGGCTCGATCCTCGCGGACCATCGCCGTGAGCGCGACGGGGTCCATCCTCATTTCTGCGTCGACGGGGACCGTGCGCACGCCGCTTCGTGGGATGCCAGCCAGGGTTACGCTCCGCTCGACGCTGTGATGAACTTGAGAGGAGGTGTAGACGGTCACGGTCCTCAGGTCCGTCGCTTCGCTCAGTTTCGCGGCTCGCGCTGTCACCACCGCGTTAAAATTGGCCATGGAACCACCGCTGGTGAGCAAGCCGCGGGCCGCTGTGCCGTAACCGAACTCCGCTGCCAGCCACGACAACACATCTGCCTCGAGTCGGCAGAACAATGGGGCCGCGGAGGCGAGCCCGGTGAATCGGTTGACGGTGTCGCTGAAAAGATCTGCGAAGGCGGAGGCGACGAGGCCGCCGCCGGGGACGTACGCGAGATAGCCCGCGCCCGAGGTGGGTAAGCTCGCCTCAATTCCCTGTCGGAGGACATCTTGAATCTTTGCGAGCCCTCCGTCGATCGGAGCGTCGGAGATCGGGAGATCGAGCGCGAGCGCGCGCTCAAAGGAGCTCGCCTCGTCGAGGCCGCCGGTGGGTTGGGTGTCGAGCATGGAGAGGTGCTCGTCCACAAGTTGCAAGATCGCGCGCGAGAGGTCTCCACGGTCCGAGTGGGAGAGGTCAAGCTGTGGAGGCTGCGTCACTCCGGGGACGATACCAGCGATTCACCATTGAAATCGCTCTGCGTTGTGTGTTCCCATGCATGAGCTCGCTCGCGATCGCTAGAATAATGACCTCCCCGGCGTCACCTCGGATTCTACTCATCGACGATGACGAGCTGATTCGCGACGTCTTCACCATGATGCTGACACGACGTTTCGAGGTCGACAGCGCCGCGACGGGTGAGGAGGCGCTGGAGCGAATCACGGAGGGGGGTCCGTACGCGGTCATCGTGTGCGACCTTCAACTCCCGGACATGGATGGGCGCGCGATCTATGAGCTGCAAGGGGAGGCTGGACGGTCTGACATCCAAGACAAAATGGTGTTTTGTACTGGTGGGAGTTCGGAGAGTCGGCTCTCCGAATTCCTCATCTCGCTCGGGGAGGAGCGGGTGATCCAAAAGCCGTGTCGGGCGGATGAACTCTTCGCCGTCATCGACCGCAGGCTCGCGTCGCCTGAGGATGATGACGCCCCAGTGTGAGGTGCTCGCCCGCCGCCGTTATTGGGCGCGAAGCCGTTCAAGGTAGCGGTCGCGCAATTTCGACTGTCGGGAGATCAGCGGGATTGGAGCGCCCCGGATGATCACGGCCTCTGGCCAGCTTGAGAGCTCTAAGGGATCGCCCGACCACACGACGAGGTTGGCAATTTTTCCCGGCTGCAAGGAGCCGTGGGACTCCTGCATCCCGTAGGCCTCTGCGATGACCTGGGTTACGGCGGCGATGGCGGCATCGCGCGGAAGTCCGTAGGAAGCGGCGATCCCCGCCTCTTGCCGGGCGTTCCGAACGTTGTGTGTATCGCCGAGGACGGCGATGCCGACCTTCACGCCTGCCTCGTAGAGGAGCGCGGCGTTTTCAAGACGGCTGCCGAGGGATTCAAAACTCTGCGGGAGGTTCGAAGAGGGCTGCACGACGACGATGACGCCAGCTTCCGCGAGCACGTCTCGCACCTTCCAGGCCTCGGCGCCCCCGAGCAGGACGAGCTTGATGTTAAATTCTTTCGCGAGCCCGACGGCGGCGAGGAGGTCGCTCGTGCGGTTGGCGGTCAAGGTCAGCGGGATTTTGCCATCGAGCACCGGAAATAGGGCCTCAAGGTCGGCCGCGTCGGCGGCGAGATCGCGAAGCTGCCGGCGCTCGTAGGCGCTGCCGCGGCTGCGGAGCACGCGCGCGTCTTGGAGGGTCTTTCGAAGCGCGGCGATCGTCGCGGCTCTCGAACCCGCGACCGTTTGGCCGAGGCGGCCATCGACGGCGACGCTCGGTGCGAAGACGATGTCTTCGTGCGCGCCTTGGAGCAGATCGATCCACGCGACCTGTCCGGAAAGCAGGCCCCCCGAGGGGGCCACAGCCGCAGAGGTGACGCCCTCAACGGCTTGGATCTGGAGCAGGCTGGAATCCGCGTTGATCGCGGTGGACGGCTGATAACCCGCTCTCACGATGGATTCGTCGCTTCGGGATTGGTCGCGCGTGGACGCCTCCATCTCGATCTCGAGCAAGCCGAGAGAGGTGTCGGCGCCGATGATGCCCGGGGTCACGACCTTGCCGGACGCGTCGATGGTGCGGGCGTCGCTGGGGACGTTCGCGAGGGTGTACGCCTCGTGAATCGCGACAACCTTTGTTCCTTGGATTTCGACAGTCGCGTTGGAGAGGATTTGGCCGTCTCCGACGTGGACCATGCCCCCCACCACAAAAACGTGGGCGTCGGCCGGCGCCTCGCGGGTGTCTGGGGAGCCTGCGTGGGCGGGATGGGTCGCGGCCGTGACGCAGGCGACGGAGAGGGTGAGGAGACGCAGCCCGCGTCCCAGAATCGTCGTGTGGATGTTGCTCATCGCTCGTTGCCTCCCTCGGTACTGGAGAGGTCCCAGCCCACGGAAAAATCTGTGCTCGGTTGCCGCGCGGGGTCGCTTCTGTCGTAGACGAGAGTGCCCTCAATGAACACCTGCTCGGCCTTGGCGTAGACGCTGAATGGGGTGGTGTTCCAGATGACGACGTCGCCCATCTTTCCAGCGGACAAGGTCCCGGCCACATCCTCCACACCGAGGGCCCAGGCGGCGTTGGAGGTGATCCAGCGCAAGGCGTCGTCCTCGGAGATCTCCACACCGATCCTCCGCCCGGCGTACATGGCCTTGGCGGCCTCCTGATTGAGCCGTTGAATACCGATGGCGCTGTCCGAGTGAATGATGGGTCGAGCTCCCCCCAAGAACACGAGGGCGGCGTTCTCACGGATGCCGTCGAAGGCCTCTGCTTTGAACCCCCACCAGTCTGCCCAGATGGACACGGCCGTGCCTGCGGCCGCCAGCTCCGGCGCGATCTTGTAGGCCTCCACGGCGTGGTGAAAGCTTCGAATGGTGAAGCCGTACTCCTTGGCCAATGACATCATGATGAGCATTTCATCGGCGCGGTAGCAGTGGTTGTGGACAAAAATATCGCCATCGATCACGCCGGCGATGGTCTCGAGTCCAAAGTTGCGCTCGATGGGCTCAGGGGCCTCCTCGCGCTCGCCGCGGGCATATTTCTCCACCTCTTCTTCGTATTGGCGGAGGGTGCGGAGATAGTTTTTCCCGTCCTCGAACGCTTGACGGTGACCGGCCACATTCCCCATGCGGGTCTGTGGTCCGCCCTTGTCGCCATAGACGCGTTTGGGATTTTCTCCACACGCCATCTTCATGCCGTCGGGGGCGCCGGGGAAGTGGGCCGCCGCCGCGGAGCGGACGTGCGGATAGAACTTGACCACTGTGGATCGACCGCCGATAAGATTGGCGGAGCCGGGGAGGATTTGTGCCGCGGTGACGCCACCCGCGACGGCCCATGGAATTTGGGGATCTTGGGGCCAATACCCGTCTTGCGCGCGGGCGTAGGGGGTGGTCGGGGCGACGGCCTCGTTCCCGTCGCTGTGAGCGCGGAGGCCCGGGGAGGCGTAGACACCCATGTGAGAGTGGGTGTCGATGAGCCCCGGAGTGACGGTCTTGCCGCGCGCATCCACGATCGTGACCCCCTCCGGTGCGGAGAGGTTCTCGCCGACCTCTTGGATGATTCCATCGACGACGAGGACGTCGCCCTCGTCGAGGATCACGCCGGTCGCGGTCATCACACGACCGCCTTGGACGAGCACAGAGGCCCCGGCCCGGACGGGCGGCGTCAACGGTGTGGAGGTAGTGCGTGGGGGGGCGGGCGCGAGCTCCCCCGGCGCAGTCGTCGATGACTGCGTGGGTGCGCAAGCGAAGGTGGCCACGGTTGCGGCCAGTCCGAGTGTTCGGACGATGCGAGCCGTTGTTGTCATGGGCGGGAAGCTACGTCGTCGCTCCTGTCCGTGACAAGCACATCTGAAGATGGCCTGCTAGAGTTCCACAGGCGCGTGGAATCCGGACCACATTCAAGTAGCTCCCAAGGCGAAGGCTCCCTGTTCGCGGTGGGTTGGTCGTGGCGCCAGCGGTGGTGGTTCGCCGCGAAGCCCATGAGTTGGCCAAAGCTGCTCGTCCCCATGCTGGTCGGACAGAGCATGGGCGCGGGCGACGCCGGGGTCTGGTCGCCCCTGGCGAGCGCCG
>CALKDV010000275.1 GCA_938084085.1 uncultured Nannocystaceae bacterium | reverse complement strand
GATCGACATTCGGCAGCGCCGGTTCAAGGCCTCCGCGGCCCGCTTCCGCAAGGTCGGCCTCGAGGCCCTGTCGGCCCGCTTCTCAAGCTTTGGCACCACTGGCCTGTCCCAACGTTGGGAGGGCGACGACTGCGTGAGCGTGTTTGAGGGCGTGCTCAACAACGGCGCGATGATCGTGGATGCTGTCATCGACGACACCCCCGTCCGTTTGCTGTTCGATTCCTCCGTCGCCAGCTTGGTCATCGATCAACAGACCGCCATCCGCATGCTGATCTCCACGGACGCGAGCAGCCCCCTCGGCGAGGGCGGACTCTCCATCGGTCACGGCAAGGTGGAAGAGCTCACCCTCGGCGCGCTGAAGCTGCGCGACGTCCCCGTGGATCTGTACCCGTCCCCCGTCTTGCAGCAGGCCATCGGTGGTCAAGAGGTGGATGGGATCGTCGGGCCCCGCGTGTTTGAGCAGGTGCTCTTGCATATGGAGCCCGCGGCGAACCGCATGGAGTTGATACGCGGGGACCGCAAGTGTCGCGCCGCCCTCGACGCGCGCCGCATGGGAGAGGCCGTCGACTTCGCCGTTCAAGACGTCGGCAACATGATCTTCCCCGGCACGCTCAACGGTGCCCGCGGCGCGTATCTGTTCAACTCGGGCCTGCGGGGCGCCGCCATCGCGGCCACCGCCGACGCCTATCAGCACGCAGGGGTGGGCGCCCCTACCCTCTACGGTGATCGCCCGGGCGCGCCGTTCGTGAAATTCAACACCTTTAGCCTCGGAGACGCCCCGCTGCCCGCAGGGAGCGCTGTATGGGGGTTCCAAGAACAGCCAAATCCCGACGGAATCCGCATCGACGGTATGTTCGGACTCGACGCCTTTGGTCAGCGCGCGTGGACCATCGATTTCCCCAACCAGCAGATGTTTGTGGACGCTCCTCCCCCTGCGAAGACCTCCCCCCCCAGCGACACGGAGCCCTCGTGAACCACGCCCCTCGCGATCTCATCTTTGATCTCGATGACACGCTGATCCACAGCTTCGAGAGCTACGTCAAGCTGCATCAGTCCATCGCGAAGGACGTGGGGCTCTCCATCCCTAGCCGCGAGACCCTCGTCACCTATGGGCCCACGTGGCGCGCGACGCTCGAGCGTATTTGGCCCGGCGCCGACCTCCAGCCCTTCTTCGACCGCTTCGAGCAGGTCGCGGATGACATCCCCTATCCCTCCGTTACCGGCGTCCCCGAGATGCTCCGGCGCCTCCACAGCGCGGGGCACCGGCTCTGGATCGTCACCAAGCGCTCGCGGCTGCGTCTGCAGCTTCGGATGGTCCAAGCTGCCCTCCCCCTTGACTGTTTCTCTGGGATCTTTCCCGTCGAAGATCAGCCCCACGCCAAACCTGACCCACGATGCTTCGAGCCGGTCTGGCAGGCGGCGGGTGGACGCGTGCCGGCGCTCTACATCGGAGACCGGCGTGAAGATCAAGAGGCGGCCAAGGCCGCGGGGCTGTCCTTTGTGGCGGTGAAGACAGGCCCGGAAGCCACCATGGGCGATTTCCCCGACGGACTTGAGGTCGACGGCGTGCTGTCCGACGCGAGCGAGCTTGAGCGGTGGCTCGTGTCACGGGAACCCGGCCCCACCACGGGAGAGCACCCGTGAGGCACGTGACCGACAGCGTTCCCCCACAGGCGTACATGATCTTGCGGGCCGCTGCGGGAATCCTCGATGGAGATGGGGGGCGCGAGTTCGTCACCGACCCTTGGTGGGCGCTCGACGAACACGGCAAAATCATCGCGCTTGGCCGCGGGCCCGTGGAGGGTTTTGACGAGGTCATGACGCGAGATCTCGGACGCTCCGTGGTGCTTCCCGGCATGGTGAACGCGCACAGCCACGCCTTTCAGCGCTCCATTCGCGGCCGCACCCACCGACGCGGCGCGCACGATCCCTCCTCTTTTTGGTCCTGGCGAACGCAGATGTACGAGGCCGCCAACGGCCTCACCCCCTCACGCTTGTACGACGTCACCAAGGCCTGCTTTCAAGAGATGCTGCGCGCGGGCATCACCTGCGTCGGTGAATTTCATTACGTGCACCACGACGCGGACGGCAGCCCCTACGACGACGCGAACCTGCTCTCCAAACAAATCATCGCCGCCGCCGACGAGGTCGGCATCCGCCTTGTCCTGCTCGAGGTCCTGTACCTCGCCGCTGGCTTTGGCGCCCCCCCCCTCGAAGAGCAGCGGCGCTTTTGTGATCGTGATGTGGACGGCTTCTTGGCGCGGTGCGAAGGGCTCCTCCCTCACAGGAGCGAAGCGCTGTCTGTCGGCCTCGCGCCGCACTCCGTCCGTGCGGTGCCCGTCCACGCCCTCGAGGCCGTGGCGCGCTTCGCCGCGGACCACCAGCTCGTTGTACACGCCCACATCTCGGAGCAAGTGGCAGAGAACCAGGCCTGCGCAGACGCCCATGGGATCTCTCCCGTCGCCTTGGTGGAGCGCGCCGGCCTCCTGCAGCGGCCGGGGACCTTCACCGCGGTCCACGCCATCCACATCGACGACGCCGATCGCGCGCGCCTGCGCGGCCACCAGGTGTGCGCCTGTCCAACCACCGAGGCGGACCTTGGCGACGGCACCCTCATGGGCAGCGCCCTGCAAGCCGCCGGCGTGCAACTCGCGTTGGGAAGCGACAGCAACAGCGTCATCGATCTGATTACCGAAGCCCGCTCACTCGAGCTCCATGAGCGCCTCGCCACGCAGCAGCGGCTGTGCCTCGCGCGAGAGCAGCAGCCGATCTCCATGACCCTCCTCGACGCCGCGACCACGGGCGGCGCACGATCCCTCGGGGTCCCGCACCTCGGTCGCTTGGCCGTGGATGCCCCCTTCGACGCCGCCGTCATTGCGCGCGAGCATCCGCTGCTTCGCGACGTCGCTGACGCGGATCTCCTCGACGCCCTCATGCTCTCCGGCACCAGCGCGCCCGTGCACACTGTGTTTATTAACGGGGTCGAATGCGCGTAACCACAGCCCCCGCGCGACCCGGTGTGCGCGCCCTCGCCTTCGCCGCATGCGTGGCCGCGATGGGCTTCGCGTCGGGAGGCCTCGGCGGGTGCTCCCGGGGAGGAGCGGCGTGCCCCCCGGGTACGAAGGGCACGCAGTGTCGATGGGAGCGAGAGCGGAGAGCCTCGCAAAACCACAGCCAAACAAGCCTGGAGGCCGACTTCGCCGCGGAGCAAGAGCCGCTCGGCCAAGGGGGCGTATGGGGCAACGTCGAGCGGGTGCTCATGCGAGGACAAGAGGCCCTCGCCCAAGGGTACGTGGGGGAGGAGATCATGAACGCGCTGGTTGGAGTATGCGACGTCGCCCCGCAGGTTCAAGACACAGACCACGGGCTCGCCTGGAGCTGCCCCTTGGCAGAGCCCATCACCATGTACGGCGGCTCCTTCGACCTTGAGGTCGGCGAACACGGGATCGTGAGCCTCACGGCGCTCAACCTCACCGCGTCGAGCGCCGAGCGCTTCTTGGTCGTGGCCACGAACCGTTGGAAGCAGCCGCGATGGTGCCTCGAGAAGATCTCCAAGCCCGATCCCTCCTTGAACCGGGCAGCGTCCGGACCTTCGTCGCCCCCCCCCTCCACGGACGCCGCGCCTGACGCGGGCGACCGCGCGGGCAGCACCGTGCCTCCAGAATCGAGCGTGGCGCCCCTCCCAGCGACCACGGATGACGCCGCCTCGCGAGCGTCTTCGCGGGTCTCACGCTCCTGGCGCTGCGCGCTTCCCGACCGACTCGCGCTGGTCGCAGCCCAGTTTCCGCAGGCGGGAGGCGAAGACGGGGGCGATCTGTGGCAAGTTTCGCTCGCCATCGTAGGGACGCGCTGAACGACGCCCGAAGAGCAGGCTCCACCCGACGGCAAGGACGGCACCCATGACGAACCACGCAACGCCCACTTCCACCAACCACGGTGGTCTTATCTTTCCCCTCGAGATGTTCCGCGCCTCCGCGCTCGCCTCTGCCATCGCGGAGGGCTTGCTCGCGAAGATTAAGAATATCGTCGACGCGCAGCTCATCTTGACGCGGCACGCGACCGGACCCTTGGTGCTCGTGCAAATCGACGGAGCCGTGGTGGGTGAGGACCTCGCCCAATTTTGGGAAGAGAACATGGACCTCGCGCTGTACGCCTCCCAAGCGCTTCCCCGTGAGTGCTTCGCCTACTACCTCGCGGAGGAGCCGGCGCGAAAACAGGGCCTGTTGATCGCGCAGCGAGGTCAAGTCGTCGCGGGCGACCAAGCCACAGAGGACACCATCCCGCCAGAGGCCGGCGCCGACGAGTGGCCCTTGCCGCGGCTGTGCCAGCAGCTCGGGGTGACGGTGAACGAGCTCGCGGACGGATTCGCTGGCGGACCCTCCGTCGCCATTTCGCTGATGGAGCCGTCAGTCTCCGACGATGAGCCGGTCATCCGCACCCTCGCAGAACAGCCCGAGGCGCCGCCCGAGGGCGCTGTCGCCGAAGCACAAGGTCCCGACCACCCCGGCGCTGCGCAGACGCAGGCTCGAGACGTTCCCGCGCCGAACGCCGCCGCCGCGCCACCGACCGCCAGCGGCACCGGGACCACCCCGGCGCGGGTGTCCGCGCCAAACGCTGGCGCCGAGGACTCCAAGCGACGCGCGCGTGAGGCCAGCGAGGAGGCCTCCGTGCGACAGCAGCACGCAGAGAAGATCTCCTCAGACCTCTCGGTCGTGATGGATGAGCACGGCGCCATCGTCATTTGCGAGGCGGAGCTTGGCGACACCGACATCCTCGCGAGCTACGCAGTGCGCAAGGTCGCCGGCGAGCTACCCTCCGGCATCCAGCCCTCCCTTGTGGACGAGCTCCAAGGCAAACGCATCGACTTCGCGGTGCGCGTGGAATTCCTCAGCGAGGTCTTTATCGACGACAAGCCGCTCACCAAGCCTTTCTTTGAGGAAGCAGCGACCACCGTCGAACTCGGGGGCGCGGCGCTCAAGCAGCTTGAGGTGCTCGCTCCCCGTCTCGGTCGAGGCACCCTCTTCCGGCGTGACCGCGACGGCGTCTTTATCTCGCGAACCGCGAAGTACGGGATTCCGTCGGCCCTGCTCGAGCGTTTCTTCGGCGCCTAGCGGCTCTCCACAGGCTCCGCACGCGAAAAAAAAGAAGGCCGCGCTCGACACACGAGAGCGCGACCTTCACGACACAGTAGAGAAATTCGATGGGGGTCCGCTACGCGCGGATCATTCGGCTTTGCAGCTGTCCGAGCAGCTCCTCTTCGCAGCGCAGGTCCTCGCCAATCGCGAGACGCTCACGTACCAGGTTCTCAAGGAGGAAGGTGCGATCCGCGTCCTCGGACGGAAGGCAGTCGGCGAATCCGAACTCCCGGCGTGTGATGAGCTTCAAGAAGGGCTCGATGCGACGAATCTCCCGGGCGAGACGCATGGTCGCCTCTTTGCCGTCGCCGCGGCGAAGGCCATAGCGGGGCGAGACGTTCTCGATGATCGCGACAAGCTCCTCCGCGAGGGTGACGTCGATCTTTTCTTCCGCGCCAAAGCTCGCCAACACGACCGGCCGGCTTTGCGGCCCCTTGCTGTTGCGACCTGTCCACCACACGTTGTGCGCGACGGAAAGATAGGTACGTCGCTTTTCACCGACTTTGACTTTGTTTTTTCGTAAGTACATGCTCCATCGCTCCTTTTGAATGTCACCGCTCGAACGTTGCGCGGTGTGTGGCGTCTCCAGTGGCTGGCCCCGCGCCGTCGCTGTTTGGATGAATGTGCAACCCGTGGGCCAAAAATGAGACACGTCAGTCTTCGTGCGTGCGCGAGGTGCCCACATTGGCGATGCGTGCACGAAAGTGAGCATGCAAGGCGATTTTGGTTTGAAGGTACACGCCCACGACGGCATCGATCATCCGTGGGCGGAGGCCTTGACCGGCCCCCAAGCACAGACGATTGTTGCCAGGTTCTGGCTACTAAAGTTGCCACTCATGCGCGCACGTTGCAGCCAACGAACCGCTCCTGCCCATGTAGGTAAAGGTAGATGCGTGTCACCAACGCCCCAGCCGAACCGGCCACACTTCAACCGCGACGAGCCCGGACAACGCCGGGCTAAAAGCGGCAGTTTCGTGGAGTGCGCGGAAACGGGATCACGTCGCGGATATTCTCCATCCCGGTGGCGTACATGACCAGGCGCTCGAAACCCAGCCCGAAGCCGGCGTGGGGCGCCGTCCCGAATCGCCGCGTGTCGAGATACCACTCGTAGTGCTCCATGGGCTGGCCAAGCTCCGTGATGGCCTGCGTCAACACGTCGAGTCGCTCCTCACGCTGGGAGCCCCCGATGAGCTCCCCGATCTTGGGGACCAGGAGATCCATCGCCGCCACGGTGCGGCCGTCGTCATTGCGCCGCATATAAAACGCCTTGATCTCTTTGGGGTAGTCGAACACAAAGGTGGGCTTTTTGAGGAGTTCCTCCGTTAAGTAGCGTTCGTGCTCCGCTTGTAAGTTGGCCCCAAAGTGCACCGGGTATTCGAAGGCCTGGCCGCTGTCCTCGAGCAGCTTCACCGCCTCGGCGTAGGTCACCCTCGCGAACTCGGCCCCCACCACCCCCTCGAGGCGCTGCGTGAGGCCCTTGTCGATGCGCTGGTTGAAGAACGCGAGGTCCTCCGCGCAATCATCGAGCACCGCCTTGAGGCAGTATTTCACGAAGGCCTCCGCGAGATCGGCGTCATCATCAAGATCCGCCCACGCCATCTCTGGCTCGATCATCCAAAACTCCGAGGCGTGGCGGCTGGTGTTGGAGTTCTCCGCGCGGAAGGTCGGTCCAAAGGTGTAGACGTCGGAGAGCCCCATGGCGAAGGCCTCCGCGTTCAGCTGTCCAGATACGGTGAGGAAGGTGTTTTGACCGAAGAAGTCCTCGTCGTAGCGGGGCGTGCCCGCGTCCGTGCGCGGCACGTTCGCGAGATCCAGGGTCGTCACGCCAAACATCTCTCCCGCCCCCTCGCAGTCGCTCGCGGTGATGATCGGTGTGTGCACATAAAAAAAGCCGCGCTCCCGAAAAAACTCGTGCACCGCTTGCGCGAGGCGGCTGCGGATTCGAAACACCGCCCCGAAGGTGTTGGTGCGGACCCGCAGGTGCGCGATGGACCGCAAGAAATCGAAGCCGTGACGTTTTTTCTGGAGTGGGTAGCTGTCCTCGGCGCGGCCAATGATCTGCACGGACTTGGCGGCGAGCTCGAAGCGCTGTCCCTTCGCTGGTGACTCCACCAAGTCCCCCACAACCTCGACCGCAGACCCCGTCGTCAGCTTGCGAAGCTCGTCAAAGCCCTCAAGCTCCGCGGGCACTACCACCTGCAATCCCCCAAAGCTCGAGCCGTCATTGAGCTCGATGAACAGCACCTTCTTGCTGTCACGGACCGTGCGCGCCCACCCTTTCGCGCGCACGTCCACCGTGGACTCGGGTGCGGCGAGGAGCGCGGATATCTTCGTTCGCGGCGTTTGCATCGCCGGGAGACTATCACTGGCCGCGCCCTCCGAGATCGTGTACTCGTGAGAGGTGAGCATTTCGCCGCCACAGCCGCCGCAGGGCCCCGCATCGCGGGAGTCTGACCGCCTCCCGATCACCGAATTGTTCACGTCGATCCAAGGCGAAGGAGGGCTCGTTGGCACGCCAAGCTCGTTTTTACGGGTGCGGGGCTGCAACCTGCGCTGCGGCTGGTGCGACACCCCCCAAAGCTCCTGGGAGCCCACCGGAGCGCTCCACTCCCTGGAGGCGCTCGTACATTTTTGCAAGACGGGCCCCCGTCACGTGGTCTTGACGGGGGGAGAGCCGCTTTTGTTCCCACAGGTGGCGCGGCTGTCCAAGGCGCTCGCCATCCAAGGCCACCACATCACCGTGGAGACCGCGGGGACCGTGTGGTGCGAGGATCTTCACTGCGACCTGATGTCGATCTCCCCCAAGCTCCGCCATGCCGCGCCCGACCGTGGCGGTCTTTCCCTCGCCACGCGTCACGAGGAGACCCGCTGGGCGCCGGACGTCGTCGCCCGCCTATGTGCGGCCTTTCCAACGCA
>CALKDV010000274.1 GCA_938084085.1 uncultured Nannocystaceae bacterium | reverse complement strand
ATCTTCTCTACGATGTCCGCGGCCCGCATCTCGATGGTGAACTCCATCAGGCGAGTCTCGTCCTGGAGTGCGCCCATGTTGGCGAGCAGGTAACGCAGCCCGAACGCGGCGTGCATGTAGCGCGCGTTCAGGGTGCTGAGGACGATCGAGGCCATCGGCGCAGCGTGGACCGACAAGGCCGAGGAATCAACCGGCCGGCGACCGCTCGAGCGCGCACACGTCGCGAAACCCGCCACGAGTCGCGGGCTAAGGGCTGTATTCGCAGATATAGAAGTTCACGTTGCCGCCGTCGGCGTCGTTCCAATTCGACTGATTGGCGGTGTCGGTGACGGAGTAAAAGCGGCCGAACTCGGTGACGTGTTCCGTTCCTCCCGCATTGTTTGGCTCCGTCGCGGCGACGTCGCCGTTGGTTCCGTCGTTGTCGTACCAGTTGTCGTAGGTGACGGTAGCGCCTGCGTCGTAGAACACCGTCGCGTTGGTCCACGACCAGGTGCCTTCACAGCAGTTGCCACCGCAGACCATGCCGGGGTCCGGGCAAAAGTCGGTGCCTCCGATCCAAAAATATCGTTGATCTACCTGGGGCTTGAGATTGTTGAATAAGGCGAGGTAGGTGTCGACTTGGGCGAAGAGAAAATCGTTTTCTGCCTGGTCTGAGATCGCCACGAGTCGATAGCCCGAGGACCCACTCGCGCAGGCCGCGTCCGCTTCGGACCAGATCTTCGCGGTGGCGTTGGTGTCGTCGCAGATTTGATAGATACGGCCGTTGTCGCGCACCACGGTGCATGGACACACGCCTCCGTCGTCTTCAAACCCATTGCAGTCGTCGTCGAGGCCGTTACAGATCTCAATGTCGTTGGAGGAGGTGTCGGAGCACGCGAGGCTGCCGGCGGAACACTGGAGATTCCCTTCCGCGCATTGATCCGAGTCCGAGCCGTCGCACGCGTCGTTGAGCGTGGGCTCGTCCGCGCCGTCTGCCGTGCCTGGGTTACAGTCGTTGTCGATGCCGTCGCAGACCTCGAGGGCGTCGCCCGTGGCGTCACCGCAGGTCTGCGTGCCCATCACGCATTGGAACGTGCCCTCTTCGCAGAGGTCGGCGTCTGGACCGTCACAGGCGGTGCCAGCCCACGTCTCGTCGCTGCCGTCCGATGTCGCGGGGTTGCAGTCGTTGTCGAGCCCATCACACACCTCGGCGCTTGAGGTCGCGTCGTCCGTGCAGGTCAGGCCTCCCGCGACGCAGGCCACCACTCCGTCGCTGCACAGGTCAGCGTCGGTCCCGTCGCAGGCGTCGTTGAGGGTGGGCTCGTCCGCACCATCGGCGGTGGATGGATCGCAGTCATTGTCGAGACCATCGCAAAGCTCCTGGGCGTCGCCAGTGCTGTCGGTGCATGACTGCGCACCAGCGCTGCACACGAAGACACCTTCGGCGCAAAGGTCGGCGTCCGCACCATCACACGCGGTACCCGCCCACATCTCGTCGCTGCCGTCTGGGGTGGCCGGGTTACAGTCGTTGTCGCTGCCGTCGCAGATTTCGGCGCTCGCGGCCCCGCTGTTGGGGGTGCAGGTCACGGGCGCCCCGCCGTTGCAGATCTCCGTGGTGACCTCGCACGCCCCCGCTCCACAGGTCTGGGTATTCGGGGAGGGGGTGACCGCGTCGCAGGTGGCGCCGGTCGTCCCTGTGCAGGTTGCCAGGTCGGGGTCCTGGCAGACGTCATCGCAGGCTGCCGAGGCCGGCCCTTGACCCTGTGTAGGACACACGTCCGCCGAATCTTGGCAACTCCCTCCGCCTCCGCACGAGGCGTCCGCCACGTTGGCCCGCTCGTAGCAGGTGTCGCCGACCCAGCCAAAGTAGTAGCCGCTGCAGCTCACGTTGCCACATTCATTGGCCGGGTCGTCACCGTCGGCGATGGGAGTGCAGGTGCCCTGGCTCCCCGCGAGGTTGCACGCCTCACAGGTTCCGCCGCAGGCGCCGTCGCAGCAGACACCGTCGGCGCAAGACAGCCCGGCCCCGCACTCGTTGCTCGCCCCGCAGGGGTCACCCGCCGTGCCAGTTGGTGCGCAGATTCCCGCGTCGCAAAAGGCATTTGGGTCGCAGTCCGAGTCGGTCACGCAGCTTGTGGCGCAGGCGGGAGAGGACTGATCCGCGTCGGCGGTGCAGGAGACGCTCGGGTACAGCCCGCAGTCGTCTGTGCCGAGGCCGACGCAGGCGGAATCGTCTTCGACGCTGCTCGTGGTGCACTGAGAGGAGGCTTGGCAGAGCCCGTCGACCCGGGTGCCTTGGCAGGTCGGGGCGTCGTCGCAGCTCGCGGGCTGGGCGAGCGCGGCGCAGTCCGAGTTGGCGGCGCAGCAGTCCCCACCGTCACAGCAAAATCCGTTGTTGCAGTAGCCACTCTGACATTGGCTCACCCCGCCGCACGGGTCGCCGTTCGGTTCATCTGGGATGCAGATATTGCCCGCGCTGCAGTAGGCGCTGAGGTCGCAGTCGGCGTCGCTTCCGCAGGAGACGGCGCAGTTCGGGGAGTTTTGGCTCTCAGATCCGTTGCAAAATTGCGAGGGATAGACGCCACACGGGTCGGCTTCGACGCTCGCGTCACAGGCCGCGTCATCGGGCACATTGGCGACGGTTCCGCAGATGTTCGCGACGCACGAGGCGTCCTCGCGGGTCCCTTGGCAGTTGGCAGGATCGCCACACGTGGACGCGGCGCTGTAGCTGCCGGGGCAGTCCGACCCTTGCTGGCAGCAATCTCCGCCGCTGCAGCAAAATCCGTTGCCGCAGTAGTCGCTGACGCACCAGCTCGCGGCGGCGCAGGGGTCGCCGTCGTCACGATCGGCCTGGCAGGTGTTGTCGGTGTCACAAAAGGCGTCCGCGTCGCACTCTGCGTCGGTCGCACAGGACGTGGCGCAGTCAGGCGCGGCTTGATCCACGTCTCCGCTACAAAATACGGGGAGGTAGAGCCCGCAATCGCTGGCGAGCACCGAGGTGTCACAGGCCGAATCATCTGCCTCGGTCCCCGTGTTGCTGCATACGAAGTTGCTCCCGCAGACCGCCTGACCTTTCGTTCCTTGGCAGGTCGCTGGTGAGGTGCAGATGGGCGCGTCGGTGCCAAAGGTGGGGCAGTCGGACGCCTGCTGGCAACAATCACCGCTGCCGCAGCAAAACCCGTTGCCGCAGTAGCTGCTGCTGCAGTCTGAGAGTTCATCACACACCTGTCCATCGGCGAGGTCATCCAGGCATGTGGAGGCGTCACAGTGGGCTTCTGGGACGCACTTTAGATCATCCTCCATGTCGCAGGAGATCGCGCAGGCGTCCCCCTGGTCTCCTCCGTCAACGCAGGTGTACAGCCCGCAAAGCGCGGTTCCAGGGCCTTCGCACACGCCACCGGTACACATCTCGGCCGCGGTCTCGAAATATCCGAGGGCGCCGAGCTCACAGCTCGCGATGCCACAGTCGATGACCATGTTATCGACAACATCGTCGCAGTCGTTGTCGACGCCGTCACAAAGCTCAGGGGCGGACGCATAGACGTCGGGATCGCTGTCATTGCAGTCGGTCCCCATGCAGCCGCCACCTTCACCATAGACGTCGCCGTCACCGTCGACGCAGCAGATGCCGTTGTTTGGCACGCACTGTTGGACGATGGTTCCGTCATCGACGCTGCCGATAAGCCCACAGGTGAACCCGGTGGGGCAAATGTCTGGATCGTTGGCGCAGTCGACGATGCAAAAGTTTCCGCCGGCGAGCGGGGCGCAAATATCGAGCGCATCTCCGCACTCGGCGCTGTTGGAGCAGGTCTCGCAGAACGTGTCCGGCGCGGGGAGACAGGCGTTTTGAGGGCCCGATTCTGTTTCGATGGAGAGGCAGACAAAGTCGGGGCGACATGTCCCTTCCGGGCACGCCTCCACACAATCGCCGGCCCTCTCTCCCTCGGGGATGAGGCAGAAGTCTTCACAGTCGGCATCCTCGACGCAAGGATCCCCAGGCATCCCCGGGACGACGCCCTCATCCGTGGCGGAGGTTGCGTCGTTGCTTTCACCGGAGCCGTCGTTCGTGGTGGTGCTTGAGCCGGCCCCGAGGTCGCCCATCGTGTTGCCGGAGGTGGCCGTGGTCCCAAGATCACCGCCGCCACTCTCGATCTCGGTCGTTGAAAGGGGCTCCTCGGCACCGGAGCAGGACGGCAGCCAAGCGAGCACCGTGAGCACAATTAAACGTCGAATCCAGCAAGCCACGCGCCGAGTATAAACGGGAAGCTGTCCTCTGCGTGGACAAATTGGCCGCGCAGATTACGGGGGAACGGCAGCCGACAGCGACCGACTCGCGAGGCTGCAGTCACGTTGGTCGAATCTCTTGAGGGCCATCAACGGGCCTTTTCAAGGGCCGAGAGACTGCGATAGCGTAGTGCGAATGAATCATGGACAGAAGGTGGAGTGGAGAGTTGGGAGACGGCTCGGGCTCGCGCTCGTGGTCTGTTGCATGTCGTGCGAACAAAAATCGCCGTCGACGCACGAGTTCGGCGCGGATGACGATGAGTCGGTCCGTTCGGTTCTTGAGACGCAGCGCGCGGCGTGGAACCGGGGCGACATCGAGGGGTTCCTCTCGGGCTACGAACAAAGCGAGGAGCTGGTGTTCACGTCGGGGGCGAACATTCGGCGCGGGTTCGCCGAAACTCGGACGAAATTTCGAGCAAAGTACGGCGACGATCCGAGCACGATGGGGACCTTGGACTTCGACCTGATCGATGTGCGAGGCGTTGGCGCAGATGGAGCGGTGGTCCTCGGCCACTGGGAGCTCACCGAGACGCCGCAGGTGGGAGAGGGGATATTTAGCGTGATTCTCGAGCGCCAAGGGGGAACGTGGCGCATCATTCACGACCACACCTCAGCCTCAGCGAAGAAGGACCGAGACGAAGCAGACGGCGGGGTACGTGGCGCACCACGCCCAAAAGAAGCGGTGGAGCCCCAGCAGGTAGGCGTTGACCACGTGAAAGAGGATCGCCACGCCAACGAAGGCGAAGGCGAAGGCCGGTGACATCAGCGCGATCGGGGCGCTGAGTTCGAACGCGATGACGCTGATGGAGGCGGCGATCGCCGTCGGTCCCGCCAAAACTCGCCCGACGAACTCCGGGGGCGGACCGACGACGGCGCCGTCGATGAATCGTCGGAGGGCGCGTCCGTCTCGCCATCGGCGGGCGCGAAGTTTGACCAGCCCCGCGATCAGGTAGGAAGCGATGGATTGCAGGGCGACATACAAGAGGGCGCCGATCACGACCTGATGTTCGTGGGCGAAGCCGCGTCCTAGCGAGAGACAGGCGAGCGTGATCAGCGTGATGCTGTCGCTGCCGCCGTTGACCGATCCACCCCATCGGAGAGCGAATAGTAGGCTCGTCATGAAGCAGGTCAGGGACCACCACCATCCGGGCGCCGCCACAATTCCAGCGGCGCATAGGAGCTGGGCGACACACATCCCGAGGAGCGCGGGATATGTCATGAGTCGGTCGAGAATCCATAAGAGAGGCGAGGGGAGGT
>CALKDV010000273.1 GCA_938084085.1 uncultured Nannocystaceae bacterium | reverse complement strand
CGCTTCGAGCATCTCGGTGGTTTTGCAAAATGCCCAGCGCACGAGGTGTCTACCCTCCTCTTTGTTCTCGTAGAACGCCGAGTTTGGGATGGCTGCCACGCCCACTCTCTCCGGCAGCATGCGACAAAACTCCACGTCACTGTCGTAGCCGAGCGGCCGGATGTCGGTGGTGACAAAGTAGGTTCCAGCTGGGACGAGCACGCCGAGCCCCAAGGACTTGAGCGCTCCACAAAGGAGGTCTCGACGGGCCCGATACTCGCGGATAAAGGTCGCGAAGTATTCGTCGGGGAGTCGGTACGCGGCGGCGACCGCGGGTTGGAGCGGTCCGCTGTTGCAGAAGGTGATGAACTGATGCGAGGTACGGAGCGCGCTGGTGATCTCGGCGGGGGCGCAGGTGTGACCCACTTTCCACCCGGTGAAGGAGAAAGTCTTCCCGGCAGAGGAGATTGTGATGGTGCGGTCGCGCATGCCTGGAAGCGTTGCGATGGGGACGTGGCAACCCTCAAAGACCAGATGTTCGTAGACCTCGTCGGAGATGACCAGCAGGTCGTGTCGTTGCGCGAGCTCAGCGATGTGTTCGAGCTCCGCATGTGAGAACACCTTGCCGGAGGGGTTGTGTGGCGTGTTGAGCAGGATGCAGCGGGTCCGCTCGTTGATGGCCGCTTCAAGCTCCGCGGGGCGGTAGGAGAAGTCCGGAGCGCGTAGCGTGACGATGCGCTCACGTCCCCCCGCCATGGCGATGCTCGCGCGGTACGAATCGTAGTACGGCTCAAAGATCACGACCTCGTCACCAGGGTTTAGGATGGCCATCAGCGACGCGAAGATGGCCTCCGTCGCGCCGTTATAGACCGTGACCTCGTGGATCGGATCGTAGGTCAGTTCGTAGAAGCGCTCTTGGTGTTCGCTGATGGCGTGCACGAGGGAGAGGTCTCCCCACGGACGAGCGTACTGATTGTTACCGCTTCGCACAGTCTCGACGGCGATTTGTTTGATCTCAGCGGGCCCCTCAAAGTTTGGAAAACCTTGACCCAGGTTGACCGCCTCATGCGCGATGGCGAGTTGGGTCATCTCCGCGAAGATCGTCGTGCCGAAGGGACGAAGACGCGTCGCGAGTGGGGAGGGAGACGAGGCGACCATGCGCGCATGGTGGCACAGTTTGCCGGTGCCTTCCTGCGCGGTGCCGGCAGGAGTTGAACCTCGGTGAAGTCGGCGGTTTGGGCCGTAGCTAGACCGGTTCGATGCCCAAGACGTCGCGCATGTCGTAGATGCCGGGGGGCTTGTTCACGACCCACCGCGCTGCGCGGAGCGCTCCGCGCGCGAAGATTCGGCGGTCGGTGGCCCGGTGCGTGAGCTCGAGCCGTTCCCCGTCGGAGAGCAGCATCAGGGTGTGTTCCCCAACGGAGTCGCCGCCGCGCATGCCGAAGATGCCAACCTCGTCAGGCGATCGTGCTTGGTGGCGTGTGGAACGGTCTGCCACGAAGATCTCCGAGAGCGTTTGGTCTCGCGACGACGCCACCTCGTGGGCGATTCGGAGGGCGGTCCCGGAGGGAGCGTCCTTCTTGTGCCGGTGGTGGAGTTCCACAATCTCCGCCTCCCACTTGGGTCCTAATGAACGAGCGGCGATACCGGCGAGCGCGATGAGCATCGTGACTCCCGCGCTAAAATTGGCGGCGTAGACGATGGGGATGTTGGCAGACGCTTCTCGAAGGAGCTGCTCCACAACCTCTCCTCCACCGGTGGTGCCGCACACCAGCGGTACTTGATGCTCGACACATCTCGCGAGATTCTTCGGGGTCGCCTCCGGCAGAGAAAAATCAAGCACGACGGTGCCGGGGCCAGGTTGCAACAGCTCGCCCACCTTTACACCCACCTCGGTCAGACCCACCAGGCGACCGGCGTCATGTCCGAGGCCCGGGCCGCCGGTGCGGTCCACGGCGCCTTCCAGGATAAAATTCTCGCTTTGGACGACCTCGCGGATGATGGAGGTGCCCATGCGGCCACGGGCACCGACGACATGGATGGGGACAAGCTGGGGTTCATTGGTCATGACGGATCTCCTGTGCGAGCGCTTCGAGGCGCCGGTAGAGCGGGGAATCGGGGGAGAGGGGAACGAGTGGCGAGCGCACGTGGTCGGAACATAGTCCGAAGATTTTGAGCGCCGCCTTCACGGGGATGGGGTTGGGCGCGGCGAACAGCGCCTCGGTTAGTTTGAGCTGGAAGTCGTGGAGGGCGAGGCTATCAAGATCGCCATCGACGAGATCGACGATGACCTTGGGGATGACGTTGGAGACGACGCTGATGACGCCGTGCCCTCCCGCGCTCATGAACGGCAGAATCGTGAAGTCATCGCCGCTCATCAGGGTGAACGTGTCACCGCACAGGCGACGAATGGTAGAGGCGCGAGACAGGTCTCCCGTGGCTTCTTTGATCCCGACGATGCGCTCGTGCCTGGCGAGCTTGGCGACGGTCTCTGGGAGCATGTCGCAACCGGTGCGGCCAGGGACGTTGTACAAGAGGATTGGTTTCTCGCACGCGTCCGCGATGGACTCGAAGTGGGCGACCAAGCCCTCTTGTGGCGGGCGGTTGTAGTAGGGGGTGACCTGGAGCGTCCCGTCGGCGCCGAGGGCTTCGCACGCTCTCGCGAGTTCGATAGCGTCCCGCGTCGAGTTGGAGCCGGCTCCCGCGAGCACGGGCACGCGGCCCTTCGCGAGCTTGACGACCCGCTCCACGACTCGCAAGTGCTCCTCGCGGCGCATCGTCGCGGCCTCACCGGTCGTCCCGCATGGGACCAGCCCTTGAACCCCCTGCTCGAGTTGACGAACGACCAGGCGATCAAGCGCCTCTAGGTCAACCTTGGGGCCATCAAACGGGGTGATGAGGGCGGTGAGTGTTCCACGAAACATAGGGCGTCGCGCAGGGCGAATCCCTGCCTTGGCGCAGCGTACCACGACTCACCACGACACGACGCGGCTGATGGCGACCGTGCAGTCGTTCTCCTGCAGTTGACCGGTTAACTTTGCGACGGCCGCGCCGCGGGGGCTTGGGAGCGGGAGTCGAACACCCCCGCGATTCGCGGTCCACGGTTGACGCGTGTGGAAGATGTCGAGGGCGGCCGACGGGAAGAACTGGACGTGCAAGGTGAGGTCTCCCTTGTACGGGGCCGTCAGCCGGAGCGCGAGCGCGTCATCGTGGATCCAGACTTCGAGGCCCACCGTGGTGAGACACTGAATTCGGTGGGCCAGGGCGAGCGCGACGCCATCCTCTGGGTTTTTCTTGAGGAGGGAATCCACAACAGAGCCGGCGCGCTGAAGATGTCCTTGGCGCAGGTAGAGGGCGGCGAGGGTGGGGCTCGCCAGCGGATCCAGAGAGTGGAGTGTCATCTCGACTCCGCCTCTCGTTCGATCTCCGCCGCGGGCGGGGCCAAGGGGATCGTGGACGCGGCCGCGAGCAGCGACGCAGCGCGCGAGATATCCTCACCGATCTGGACTTTGAGTGCGGCGCCACTGTTAAATTTTTGTTCGTCTCGAATCCTCGCGACGAAGGCCACCTCAACGACGTCGCCATACAGCGAGAGCCCCTCCGGCGCGCCCAAAAGATGCACCTCCAAGGCGTCTTGAGCGGCGGGGTCGTCGGTGAAGGTTGGATTGACGCCGATGTTCGCGACACCGGTGAAATGCGCGCCGTAGTGCGGGTGATTTGGGCTCGTGATTTGGGCACACACGGCGTAGACGCCTCGCCCGGGGATCATGGCCCCGTCACTTTGGATATTGGCGGTGGGGAACCCGAGGGTTCGCCCGCGGCGTTCCCCCTCGATCACCGTACCCTCGACGCAGTGTGGACGACCCAGGATGACCGCGGCTGGGGCGACCTCCCCGCGTCGCAGGTGCTCACGAATCACCGAAGAGCCGAGCTTGCCGCCGTCTGCGCCGAGCACTTTCTCGACCACCTCGAGGGGCACCGAACGGGTGGAGAGCATGGTGCGCAGGAGGGGGATGGTCCCCTCGCGGCGATGACCGAATCGAAAGTCTTCTCCCACGACCACCGCGGATGGCTGGAGCCCGTGGTGCAGGTACCGGTCGACAAAGTCTGTGGGGGACAGCAGCGAGACCTCGGTGTCAAACGGGAGCTCGACGACGGCGTCGATGCCGAGCCATCGCGCGACTCGTCGGCGCTGCCTCGGTGTTTGCAAGGTGGCGGGCGCTCGGTCGGGGGCGAGGACCTGCATCGGATGCGGCATGAATGTCACGAGCGCGACGTGGGGTTGAACCGCGCGCGCGCGGTTGAAGAGCTCCTGGTGCCCGCGGTGGAGACCGTCGAACGCTCCAATGCATGCAGCGGAGTGCGCAGGCAGCGGGGCGGATTGGGAGAGCAGGAGCATTTTGTGGCTGGCAGGCTATCACGTGCGGACCCTGCTTGGCGTTACGCTGGGACTTTGGGACACTCCCATGGTGGCGAATCCCACCACCGTTCGCCGAGCGCTGTGTTGGGGCGCGTTCGCCTGGTTTTCTCTCGGAGTTTCGCCGGACATTTTTTGGCTCGACTCGGGGGAACTGGTCGCCGCCACCGCCGAGCTCGGTGTGATCCACCCACCCGGGACGCCGGGATACACGCTCCTCGCCCGGGCGCTCGCGCCGCTCCCCTTTGGAACCATCGCGTTTCGTGTCGCGATGGCCTCCGCGGTCTGCATGAGCCTGGCGCTCGCCTCATGCCTGGCGATGATCCAGCGCCGTGGAGCCAACCCCTGGATTTGCGCCGGCACCGCCGCGTGGATCGTGCTCGGCGCGACCGTGCTGCGCAGCGCGCGGGTCGCTGAGATCTATGGCTTGGCCAGCTGCCTAGGGCTCGCGTTTGTGTCGTCGGTGGATTGGGCGCTGCGCTCCCCCTCAGATCTGCGTCCGCGCTTGCTCGCGATTTTTGTGGGGGTGTGGGCTGGCGTGTGCTTCGGTGACCTGAGGGTGCTGGTGGCGGTGGCGCTGAGCTGGCTCGCGATCAAAGAGTGGCCGCGCGCGCGCTCGTGGCTCCGGTGGACGCCGTTGGTCGGGTGCGCGGCGCTGCTGACTGTGCTGTCGCTCCCGTTGAGTTCGGTTCGCGGGCCCGCCCGGGATTGGGGGAACCCCGAGACCTTCGGTGCCCTGGTCGAGCACCTGCAGGCGCGGAGCATCGTGGAGGCCTACGCGGAGCGAATCCTCCCGTCGAGCCTCACGCTGTGGCAGGTGGGGTTGGAGGCGACGGTGGCGAACCTCACCGAGGACCTCGGAGCCTTCGGATTGGTCTTCGCGATCATGGCGCTGTTGACATGGGCGTTGGCTCGCGAAGACAAGGACGCGCTGGTGCTCGTTGCGTTGGTGGTGAGCGTGGAGCTGGTCTACAGCGCCGGCGTGAACCCGATGGGCATCGCCGATCGTCAGACGGGCATGGTCTTGTGCCTGGTGCTCATCACGGCGACGGCCATCGAGGTCACGCGATTGTCCCGACAGCGAGGGAGGGTGATGGTCGCCTTAGGTCCGCTGGCGGCCCTGGCCGTGCTCCTCCCGCTGGCGCTTCGAGCGCCTCAAGAGCGTCGCGTGACGACCTCTTGGATGCCGCACACCTGGGCCCGCGCGGCGCTCGCTCAGACAGGGTCGCGCGGTCTGCTTATGGCGCAGTCTGACGACATGATCGCCGGGGTGCTCGCCGCGCAAGTGGTGGAGGGGGCGCGTCCCGATGTGTTGATGGTCGTCGGCCATCACCTGCACAAGGGTCCCTCGGATCAGGTGCGGCCAGAGCACGAGGCGTTTTGGCGCACCGTGGCGGAGGCGCCGGCGAGCGAGCGAGCGAAGGTCGTGGCCGGGTGGAATCAGTGGCGTGGTCCACGGAGCGCCGAGCGGCCGGGGAGCGGGTCGCTGGGGGGCCTCGGCGCGCGCGCGCCGGTGGCCATCCCGGTCTGGTCGGAGGGCATCACGCCCCCCCCGGTCGAGTCGCAGCTGTCCCAGTGGCTCCCGTTCGCGACGTCGGCGTATGATCGTCAGCGGTTGGCTCGCGGAGTGAACGGTGGCGTGGCGGCCTCGCTTCGCGACGACCCCAGCTCGTCTCAGGCGCTGGCTCGCGCGGAGGCGATGTATCGACTCGTGCTCGATCGGATCGACGCCGACAACGTCCCCGCGATGGTTTCTCTCGCGGCGGTTTTGGATCGGCTTGGGCGCACCCAGAGCGCGATCAATCTCTGTCAGCGGGCGCTCGAACTGCGTCCACACCACGCGACGGCGCAGCGCAATCTAGGGGTGTTCATTGCCAAGCTCGCCGGCGTGAACATCCAGGCCCTCGACGCGGTTTCAATTGCGGCGCGTCTCGAGCCGTGGGACGCTCGGAACTGGAGGACGATGCGGGCCATGTGCACACAGATCGGTGACGCAGAGTGCGAGCAAACCGCACGGGACGAGCTTGAGCGCCTGGGGGAGACGCGGTGACGCGACGGCGTGAGATGGGGCGTGGGATCGCCCGTGGTGTGAGGGGACCGTGGGTCGCGTTGATGGTGGCGCTCCTTGGCGTTCAGGGGTGCCAGGCCGAGACGAGCTACGACGTGTTCGTCAAGGCACAACAGCTGGAGGGAGAGGCCGAGCGCTCGGCGTGCAAGCTCGTGTTTGATTCCTCGCAGGGTGCCCACATGATCTCGAGCGACGAGGTGGCTCGATGCCTACGCCAAAACGAGGTCGCGCTCGCGGAGTACGAGCGTGCGGGCGCCCTCGGGTTTAATGGAGACGCCTACGATCGCGCGCTGCTTGCTGCACGGGATCGCGTAGTGCGGCTCGGGTCGATGGTGCGAACCGTGACGATGTTGGAGCGGGAGCAGACCGCAGATTCGCGCGAGAAGGCGCAGGCTGCGACCCCGGGCCCGGCGCCGCTGGGCGGGACGAAGCGTCCTCCCCCTGCCTCAAAGTGATGAGCATGAGGTGGCGTCTGCCCTACTCGAGGGATGCGCCCGTCGCGATCCACATGGACAGTGACGAGGCCGCGGGGATCGGCAGGTCGCCCTCCGCGGGCATCCGGTCGCCGAGGACACCGTGGAGCGTCTGGCCATTTCCGGCGTCTGTGATCTTTTGGATGAGGTAGCTCGCAGCGGGGGCGCCAGGGCTGACCATGGGGAATGACGTGGTCCGAGTCGTTGTGTCTTCCACGAGGTCTGCGTAGGCGGAGTTTGGCGTGCTGAGATTGAGGAGTTGTCGTGGCAGGGAGCCAGATTCTCTGTGGCACGAGCAATAGGAGGTCGAGGGGTCGAAGATGTTCTTCTCTTCAAACAGGTTCGATAACGTGAGCGGCGCAGGAGCGGGAAGCGGCGCATCTTCCATGACTTCGGCGGCGACTGTGAACGGGAGTGAGTAGGAGAGGC
>CALKDV010000272.1 GCA_938084085.1 uncultured Nannocystaceae bacterium | reverse complement strand
GACCTCATAGCGATCCGCCTGGCGCCACACCGTCTCTGATTGAGGCTCCACCCCGCCGACCGCGTCAAAGACAGCGACCGCGCCATCGAGGACCCGAAGCGAACGCTCCACCTCCACGGTGAAGTCGACGAGCCCTGGCGTATCGATCAGGTTGATGCGGTGGTCATTCCACTCGCAGCGCGTCGCCGCAGAGGTGATGGTGATCCCACGCTCTTGTTCTTGCGGCATGTAATCCATGACCGCGGCGCCGTCATGAACCTCGCCAATTCGGTGCGATACGCCCGTGTAGTAGAGGATTCGCTCCGTTGTGGTCGTCTTCCCCGCATCGATATGCGCCATGATTCCGATATCTCGGATCTTGGTGATGTCGATGGAGGGGTTCATGGCGTTCAACGGGCTAGCTTGGTGAAGGTTTGATTCGCGGGCAACAGACGGTGGGCCTCGTCTCCTGTCATCCGTCTCCAGGGAGGAGCGGGTGTGACAGCGAGAGGGCCCGGTCGAGGGGGATGCCTTAGTGCGGCACCGTTGGTCGGTGCCCAGTCAGCATCAAAATGATTGAAATAGCGGTCGTGTGTAGAGAGGCTCCTGCGGGACCGTTTACCAGCGGTAGTGGGCGAATGCCTTGTTCGCGTCCGCCATTTTGTGGATGTCTTCGCGCTTTTTGACCGCCGCGCCGCGGTTTTGGGATGCATCGAGCATCTCGTTGGCGAGGCGCTCGTGCATGGCGCGCTCGGGCCGGCCGCGAGAGAACCCCACGAGCCATCGATACGCCAACGCCTCGCTGCGCTCCGGTCGGAGCTCAACGGGGACTTGGTAGTTGGAGCCACCCACGCGTCGTGAGCGGACCTCGAGGCGGGGTCGCACGTTGGCGATGGCCTTCTCAAAGGTCTTGACCGGATCATCCTTGGTCTTCTCCGAGATGATCTCGAACGCACCGAACATGATCTTCTCTGCGATGGATTTTTTTCCGTCCCTCATCAACACGTTGATGAACTTGGTGATGCTTCGGTTCACATCTGCGGGGTGATCCGTGTAGCGAATCTCAAGCTTGGGACGCTTGTTGGCCTTCGACTTAATTCCTTTGCGCGACATAACGTTCGTTCCTTATTTCGGTCGCTTCGCGCCGTATTTTGAGCGGCGTTGACGACGGCCGTCTACGCCAGTGGTATCGAGGGTTCCGCGTACGATGTGGTAGCGAACACCTGGAAGGTCTTTTACACGACCACCGCGCACGAGCACGATGGAGTGCTCTTGGAGGTTGTGCCCTTCACCGGGGATGTAGCTCGTCACCTCCATGCCGTTGGTGAGTCGAACACGGGCCACTTTACGCAGCGCTGAGTTCGGCTTTTTCGGGGTGCTGGTGTAAACGCGCACACATACACCACGTCTCTGGGGACATCCCTTTAACGCTGGTGCGGTCGCTTTTTTCGGCTGCTTGTGGCGTCCTTTGCGGACGAGCTGCTGGATCGTAGGCATCGATTTCTCGAGTTTTTTCTCTGGCGAGAGGCTAAATGGCTTGTTGCAACGCCGCCGGGGGTGAGTCCCCACGGAGGAAGCGGGAGTATATGGAGAATGGTCAGGTGATCAAGCAGTCTTTGACGGGCATGCGCGATCCCCACGATCCGCGGTATGCCCCGGAATGGCGCTCCATGCTCGAAAAGCTGCCACTCCCGGTTCGTGGACTGTGAGAGCATTCTGCGGGTCGTTCGTGAGATCCAAGAGCGATCCCGGTCCAATTGTCTCGTCGGGGGGGCAGCTGCAGCTGGCAGCAGCGCCCCGCGGGGCAGAGCCTCAAGCCCAACGCAACAAGGCGCCCGATGCACGCATCGGACGCCTCACGGGGCCCCTGGAGGCTCGGAGCGCTACTCGACACCGAGCATCGCGTCTTGCTCGCTCGTGCGTCGTGCGACCGACTCTTTCATGCCCTGACTCGCGTCATCGGAGGTGTCGTGCAGGCGCTCGTAGACCTTGAGACCGGTCCCTGCGGGGATCAAGCGGCCCATGATCACGTTCTCCTTGAGACCTCGCAGGTAGTCCATCTTGCCCTGCAAGGAGGCCTCCGTGAGCACCTTGGTCGTCTCCTGGAAGGACGACGCAGAGATGAAGCTCTCCGTGGAGAGGGACGCCTTCGTGATCCCGAGCAACAACGCCTCGGCGCTGGCCCCTTGTCCTCCAAGTGACTTCACGCGTCGATTCTCCTCGTCGAAGATCTTTCGCTCGATGTGATCTTCCACCAAGAAGTTCGTGTCTCCCGGGTTGGTGATCCGCACGCGACGCATCATCTGACGAATGATGACCTCGATGTGCTTGTCGTTGATCTTCACTCCCTGGAGTCGATACACCTCTTGGATCTCATTGAGGAGATAGCTGCTGAGCGCCTTCTCCCCCATGACCGCCAGGATGTCGTGCGGGTTCGCGGGACCGTCCATCAGCTTCTCGCCCGCGCGGACACGGTCGCCCTCGCGCACCTGAAGGTGACGGCTCTTGGGCACCAGGAACTCGTGGGGGTCACTGTCGGTGGGGGTCACGATGACGCGACGCTTACCGAGCTTGTCCTTGCCAAACGAGATGACACCGTCGGTGGTCGCGATGATGGCGTGGTCCTTGGGCGTCCGCGCCTCGAACAGCTCCACCACGCGCGGCAGTCCGCCCGTGATGTCCTTGGTCTTGGCGGCGGCGCGGGGCATCTTGGCGATAACATCACCGGCCTTGACAGGGTCGCCCTCTGCGATCGTGAAGGTCGCGTCCGCCGGCAGGAAGTACCGCGCGGGGTGGTCTTCACCTGTCATCGCGACCTCACCGTCCGCCCCCTTGACGACGATGCGCGGGCGAGCGGTCTTGTCACGACTGTCGGTGATGACCATGCTCGAGAAGCCGGTGACCTCGTCCACCTGGGTCCTCATGCTCACACCCTCGATGATATCGCCGTACTCCGCGAAACCGTCGGCCTCGGAGAGGATCGGCAAGGAGTGGGGATCCCACTCTGCCAAGGTATGATTGGTCTCGACCTTCTCTCCCTCGCGCACCAGCAGCTTGGCGCCGTAAAGGAGGTCGTACTCCTCTCGAAGGCGTCCCATCTCATCGAGGAGCTGGATCTTGCCGTGTCGATTGGCGATGACAGCGGGGTCCTTGCCCCCTCGCTCGATCAGCTTCGCGTCGACCAGCTTGACCGTGCCGCCAAAGCGGACCTCAAGCGAGCTTTGCTCCGCTTGGACGTTACCGACACCACCGACGTGGAAGGTACGCATGGTGAGCTGTGTGCCGGGCTCGCCGATGGACTGGGCCGCGATGATTCCGACGGCCTCTCCCACATCGACGAGTCCACCGCGTGCCAGGTCGCGACCATAGCAGTTCGCGCAGATTCCTCGCATGGCTTCGCAGGTGAGCACCGAGCGAATCAACACAGACTGGATGCCGTCCGCGTCGATCATCTTCACGTGGGCCTCATCGATCACCTGTCCGTCGTCCACGATGATCTCATCGCTGCCCGGCCGGTAAATGGGATCGAGGGCGACGCGACCGAGGACGCGGTCGCCGAGGCGCTCCACGATCTCACCGGCATCTACGAGCGCGGCCACCTTAAGGCCTTGGCCAGTACCGCAGTCGAACTCGGTGACCACGGCCTCTTGGGCCACGTCCACCAAGCGCCGGGTGAGGTACCCGGAGTTGGCGGTCTTCAGCGCCGTATCCGCGAGTCCCTTCCGGGCACCGTGCGTGGAGATGAAGTACTCCAGGACGTTGAGGCCCTCACGGAAGTTCGTGGTGATGGGCTGCTCGATGATCTCTCCGGAGGGCTTGGCCATGAGGCCGCGCATTCCAGCGAGCTGACGCATCTGCTGGCGTGAGCCACGAGCGCCGGAGTCGGCCATAATAAAGACCGAGTTGAATGAATCACCGGAGCGCTCCTCCGTGCCGTCAGCGGAGCGGAAAATCTGTGTGGAGATTCCCTCCATCATCTCGTCGGCAATACGCTCGGACACCTCTGCCCAGCGGTCCACGACCTTGTTGTAGCGCTCGCCGGAGGTGATGAGGCCCTCATTCCACTGCCCCATGATGTTCTTCACCTCCCCCTTGGCTTCGTCGATGATGCGACGCTTACTGTCGGGGATCACCATGTCATCCACGCCGATGGAGATGCCGGCCTTCGTCGCCTCGGTGTACCCGGTGTTGCGAAGGTAGTCGGCCATAAGCACGGTCGCCTTTTGACCGCAGATTCGGTAGCAAAGGTCGATGAGGTCGTTAAGCGCGCGCTTGCCGAGCGGCTTGTTCACCATGGCAAACGGGAGCTGCTTGGGGATGCCTCCCTCGTAGAGAAGCACACGTCCGCAGGTGCTCTCTTCCATGGTGCCCCCCTCTGTCATGCGGACCTTGACCTTGCTTTGCAAATGCAAGCCGCCGTGATCGAAGGCCATGCGCACCTCTTCGGGCGAGCCGAAGTGGCCGACGGTGTAATTGTCTTTTTGCGGGTCGTTCGCCTCGCCCTTCGCGAACGGGCGCTCGCGAGTCATGTAATACAGCCCCAAGATGATGTCTTGTGAAGGGACGATGATCGGCTTCCCGTTGGCGGGGCTGAGGATGTTGTTGGTGGACATCATCAGCACGCGCGCTTCCATCTGCGCCTCAATGCAGAGCGGCACGTGCACCGCCATCTGATCGCCGTCAAAGTCGGCGTTGAAGGCGGTGCAGACCAGCGGGTGAAGCTGAATTGCCTTGCCCTCGATGAGCACGGGCTCAAACGCTTGGATGCCCAGCCTGTGCAAGGTCGGCGCGCGGTTAAGCATGACCGGGTGCTCCTTGATGACCTCATCGAGGATATCCCACACCTCCGAGGACTCACGCTCGACCATCTTTTTGGCGCTCTTGATCGTGGTCACGAGCCCACGCTCTTCGAGCTTGTTGTAGATGAACGGCTTGAACAACTCGAGCGCCATCTTCTTGGGGAGCCCGACCTCGTGGAGACGCAGCTCTGGACCCACGACAATTACGGACCGGCCGGAGTAGTCAACGCGCTTCCCGAGGAGGTTTTGACGGAAGCGGCCGCCCTTCCCTCGCAACATGTCGGAGAGCGACTTGAGCGGGCGCTTGTTTGGACCCGTGATCGTCTTTCCGCGGCGACCATTGTCGAACAATGCGTCCACGGCCTCTTGGAGCATCCGCTTCTCGTTGCGGATGATGATCTCGGGGGCTGCGAGCTCCTTGAGTCGCTTGAGGCGGTTGTTCCGGTTGATCACCCGGCGGTACAGGTCGTTGAGATCAGAGCTCGCGAACCGACCGCCGTCGAGGGGCACCAGGGGGCGAAGGTCGGGCGGCAGGACCGGGATAACCTCCAACATCATGTTGTCGGGCTTGTTCCCGCTGTTGCGGAAGGCCTCCACCACGCGGAGGCGCTTGGCCGCCTTCTTGCGTTTCGCCTCGCTCGTCGCCTCGGCCAGCTCACGTCGGAGCTCGCGCGCGGTGACGACCGGATCAAGTCGCTCGAGCAGGACCTTGATTGACTCGGCGCCCATGCCCGCCACAAAGCCGTCATAGCCGTGCTCCGCGATGGCCTCGTCGTACTCGGCCTCTGTAAGGATCTGTCGCTCTTCGAAGCCAGACTCTTTCGGGTCGAGCACGATGTACGACTCGCAGTACAGCACCTTCTCAAGCTTGGTCAGCGGGAGATCGAGGACGGCCCCGATTCTCGACGGCAGGCTCTTGAGGAACCAGATGTGAGCCACTGGCGTCGCGAGGTCGATGTGCCCGGCGCGCTCACGGCGAACCTTGCTGTGGATGACCTCGACGCCACACTTCTCGCACACGACTCCGCGGTGCTTCATGCGCTTGTACTTGCCGCACAAGCACTCGTAGTCCTTGATGGGTCCGAAGATCTTCGCGCAGAACAGGCCGTCTCGCTCGGGCTTGAAGGTCCGATAGTTGATCGTCTCTGGGTTTTTAACCTCACCAAACGATTGCTGACGAATCGACTTGGGTGAAGAAATGACGATACGAAGCGCGTTGAAGTGGTTTTCTTCTTGGGGCTTCTCGAAAAAACTGAAGATGTCACGCATGGTTTTGTTCCTCTCTTTTTCGAGTCTTTCTATTCAGCGGCCGGCAGCGGGGTTCGGATGGCTTGGTCGGAGTCCACGCTGACCATCTCGATGTCGAGACACAGCGCTTGAAGCTCACGAAGCAACACATTGAAGGACTCCGGCAGCCCAGGCTGCATTGTCGGCTGCCCCTTCACGATGGATTCGTACATCCGCATCCGCCCTTGGACGTCGTCGGACTTGACCGTGAGCAGCTCTTGGAGCGCATAGGCGGCCCCGTAGGCTTCGAGCGCCCACACCTCCATCTCTCCGAGGCGTTGCCCACCGAACTGGGCCTTGCCACCGAGCGGCTGCTGGGTCACGAGCGAGTAAGGCCCGATGCTCCGCGCGTGGATCTTGTCGTCCACCAAGTGGTGCAGTTTGAGCATGTACATCACGCCGACGGTGACGTCCTCCTCGAACACGTCCCCGGTGCGGCCGTCGAACAGAATCGCCTGACCGCGGGTCGGCAGACCTGCCTTCTCAAGCAGGTCTTTGATCTCCGTCTCGCTGGCGCCGTCGAAGACTGGCGTGGCCAAGTGGACGCCGCGGCGGATCTTGTCCGCGAAACGAACCACGTCGTCATCGGGCAGGTGCTCGATGAAGTCCACCGCCTCCCGCTTCTCGTAGATTTTCTTCAGCTGTGCGCGGAGGACATCCGGCTGAAAGTTTGTCTCGAGGTACGTGTCGATCTGCACGCCGAGTTCGCGCGCAGCCCACCCGAGGTGGACCTCAAGAATCTGGCCGATGTTCATCCGCGAGGGCACACCGAGCGGGTTGAGCACGATGTCGACGGGCGTTCCGTCCTCGAGATACGGGAGGTCCTCGGTCGGAAGCACGCGCGAGATCACGCCCTTGTTGCCATGGCGACCGGCCATCTTGTCCCCTACCTGAAGCTTGCGCTTGATGGCGACGTAGACCTTGACCATCTTGATGACCCCGGGAGGAAGCTCGTCCCCCTTGGAGAGCTTCGCGATCTTCTCGCGATAGACGGTGTCGACCTCGTCAATGTCGCGCTCGAGGCGACGCGCGAGCGCCTCAACGAGCTCAGTGTCCTCGGCGGTCGTGAGCGAGAACTGATGCCAGTATTTACGCGGAACGCCCGCGAGGAGGGCGCTGTTGAGTGTGGTCCCGGACTCAACGAGCACGTCGCCCGAGTCAGACACCAACTTCGCAGCGGTGACCTTGCCTTCAAGGATGTCCCCAATGCGCCGGAAGTATCCCTGGGAGACGATGTTGATGTTGTCGTCTTTGTCCTTGAGTCGCTTGTCGCGCTCGTACTCTTCGATCTGCTCTGCGCGGGTGTCTTTTTCCACGCCGCGTCGCGCGAACACGCGCGCGTCGATTACGATTCCGCTGACACCCGGTGAGAGCTTCAACGAAGTGTCGCGCACGTCGCCAGCCTTCTCACCGAAAATGGCCCGGAGCAGCTTCTCCTCTGGAGACAGCTGCGTCTCTCCCTTGGGCGTGATTTTGCCGACGAGAATGTCGCCAGAGCCGACCTCTGCGCCGATTCGGACGATGCCCGCCTCGTCGAGGTTTTTGAGCGCCTCTTCACCCACGTTCGGAATGTCGCGCGTGATCTCTTCCTTGCCGAGCTTGGTGTCCCGCGCCACACACTCGAACTCTTCAATGTGCACCGAGGTGTACACGTCATCACGGATAAGCCGCTCCGACACGAGGATCGAGTCCTCGAAGTTGTACCCCTGCCAGGGCATGAACGCGACGAGCACGTTCTGGCCGAGCGCGAGCTCCCCACGCTCTGTCGCGGAACCGTCAGCGATGACGTCGTTGCGCTTGACGCGGTCGCCGACGCGAACGATGGGTTTTTGGTTCAAGGAGGTGTTCTGGTTGCTCCGTCGGAACTTCACCAGGTTGTAGATGTCTGGCTTGGCGCCGAGGATGCTGCGCTCTTCGCCCTTGCCCGAGACAGGCTTGACGACGATGCGAGCGCCGTCGACGTGCTCAACGATGCCGTCGCGAACGGCCACCACCGTCGTACCAGAGTCACGGGCCACGTGGGACTCCATGCCCGTGCCGATAAGGGGCGCCGCGGTCCGGAGACACGGCACCGCCTGGCGCTGCATGTTGGAGCCCATGAGCGCACGGTTCGCGTCGTCGTGCTCCAAGAACGGGATCAAGGAGGCCGCCACCGACACGAGCTGGTTCGGGGAGACGTCCATGAGGGTCACCTCGTTGGGAGAGACGCCCTTGAAGTCCTCGTTGATTCGAGTCTGCACCAAGTCGCTGGTGAGATCGCCCTTGGTATCGATCTCGGCGTTGGCCTGCGCGATGGCGTGGCCCTGCTCTTGAAGCGCAGAGAAGTACGAGACCTCGTCGGACACCTTGCCGCCGTCGACGGAACGATACGGGGTCTCAATAAACCCGAACTCGTTGATTCGCGCGTAGGTCGAGAGTGAGGCGATAAGGCCAATGTTTGGCCCCTCCGGCGTCTCGATGGGACAGATGCGACCGTAGTGCGTGGAGTGAACGTCGCGCACCTCGAAGCCCGCTCGTTCGCGGGTCAAGCCGCCAGGTCCAAGCGCGCTCAGGCGACGCTTGTGGGTGACCTCGGACAGGGGGTTGGTCTGGTCCATGAACTGCGAGAGCTGGGAGCTCGCGAAGTACTCTTTGACCACCGCGGAGACGGGCTTGGCGTTGATCAGGTCGGCGGGCATGGTCGCGTCAAGCTCTTGCGACATGCTCATGCGCTCCTTGATCGCGCGCTCCATGCGGACGAGCCCGATGCGATACTGGTTCTCCATCAGCTCACCGACCGCGCGGACACGGCGGTTGCCGAGGTGATCGATATCGTCCGTTTGTCCCCGACCGTTGCGGAGCTCGATGAGGCAGCGGACCGTCTCGATGATGTCGCGGCGCGAGAGGGTCTGAAGTTCCCCCTCGTCGATGCCAAACTTGTGATTGAGCTTGAGCCGACCGACCGCGGAGAGATCGTAGCGATCTGGGCGGAAGAACAGGGACTCAAACAGGTTCTGCGCGGTCTCTTGGGTCGGCGGATCGCCGGGACGAAGACGTCTGTAGATCTCCATCACAGCGTCCTCAGGCGCGGTGATGCTGTCCTTTTCAAGCGTGTCCCGAAGGAATGAGCCGACGTTGAAGTTGTCGATGTACAGGGTGCAGAATTCGGTGAGCCCGGCCTCGCAGATCGCGTTAACCTTGGCCTCGTCGAGGACCTGATTGCACTCCACGAGCACCTCGCCGGTCTGCTCGTCGAAGACGTCTTGCGCGGCGAACTTGCCCACAAGCTCCTCCCGCTCCACCGGCAGGCGATCGATGCCCGCCGCCTTCATCCGCTTGACCTGGACCTTGGTGAACTTGCGGCCCTTCTTCACCAC